>NZ_JBSSEF010000016.1:0-51996 GCF_054061455.1 Thermostichus sp. OS-CIW-20 | reverse complement strand
TCAGCATCGCGTAGTGACAACGGAAACGGACAGAATGCTATCGCTTCACCGCTGAGCAGTAATGCTCAGCAGTGTTCAGCGTAAATGTATCAGCTAGGCAAATAGGGCTTCCAGTTTGTCGGCGATGGCGGCAACCCAGGCCCGCTCCTGGCGGCTGAAGCTGCGCGGCCTGTCGCTGCCCAAAATGAGGCATCCCCTCTGGCCGATGGGCTGGCAGAGAACTGCCTGGGATCCGGGGGGCAACAGGCCGTCGAACTCGGCGCGGGCGGGGAAAAATCTCAGATCCCCCAGGTAGAGGGGCTGACGTGTCTCCAATACCTGCTGCAGGGTGCCCTGAAGCTGCAGGGAGGGCAAGTGGCCGGGGCTGGCCAGGATCCCCCGCTGCAGCAGGGTGCGCCCCTCCACCCAGATCACCACGGTGCGGGCGGCGGTGGTGCTGAGCAGGGTGTGGGAAGCCCAGGCCAGCTCCAGTTTTTCCCTCTCGGACAGATCCGGGTGCCAGTCGCAACCTGGACTTCCCTGCAGGGGGGCAGCCTGGGGAGGACGCGGCTGGATCTGCTGCCACAGCAGGCCGGTCAAGATCAAAACAGCGCTGAGGAGGATCCCCAAGGCGTCGGAGCGGGACTGGCTGGCCAGCAACTCCGGCGTAAACAGCAGGCGATTGGCCAGCACAAGGACGCTGCCCAGAAGGCCGGTCACCAAAGGCAGCCGCCTCAGCCAGCGATTGGGATCCCGGGAAGCCGGAGTGGATTTAACCCTCAAAGCAGGCAGACGTCTCTCAGAGTGCCCAGTAAACCCAGTCTAGAGCTATCCAAGGCGTCAGAGGCGGCTCCAGATGCCGAGGCGCTCTTGGCGGGCTCTTTTTTGCAGGCCACCGAAGTAGCTGTCGTATTTGATGTTGTGGCTGTAGGGAGCGATGCGGGCCAGGCCGTTGCGCACCAGCATAGCGTTCATCTGCTGGCCCTCCAGCCAGACGTAGGCCTCCACCAAGCCGGTGGCATCCACATTGCGCAGCAGCTTATCCCCTTCCAGCTTGACGGTGCGGTGCAGGATGCGCTCCCGCATCAGCTCAATTGCTTGCTGGTAAAAGGGATCCTCCTCCGGGCTAAGACCTTGGATCCCGGCCAGGCGGATGAGGCGCAATTTCTGTTCCCCTTCGACCTGCACCACCAGCGTGTCACCGTTGACCACGCTCACCACCACTGCATCCGGGTAGCGATCAAAGTAGTGGTTGTCGAAGTAGAAGGGGGTATCGGGCACGACCCGCCGCTCCCCAAAGCCGTGGCCGGGCAGGGCCAAGAGCCATCCCAACACCGCAGAGCCAACAGCAATACGCCGGAACATGTCTTTCCCCCTTGCGGATAGCGGCTCCCCTCCCCCAGGGAGCGTTTGTCGGCAACACCTAAGTCGTAATGGTAGCGGCAACTGCCTGGAAGACAACCCCTTGCCAGGGATCCGATGGCCGGTTTGGGAGATGGGGATTCCTACTATGGGTGGGGGTTCTGGGCGAGAAACTCCCGATCCAAGGATAGGGGAGCAACCGGCTGGGTGAGCGTAAACTGACCGCTTACAATCCATTGTTTGAGGATCTCAGCAACTTGCATCGAGCGGCGCAGGCTGGCCAGGGGAGCGGTGCGCACCTTGCGGCCGTTGAGGGTGATGTGGCCGGATTTGAGCTGGGCATAGCTCACCAGGCCAAAGGTGGGGCGCACCCGCCGGGGGATGGAAAAGTCGATCACCGGCGCCACCAGCTCCTCATCCCGGATGGCGATGGGCTCCAGATCGGCGGGGGAAAGGATGGGGATGGGGATCCCAACCCCCAACATCAAGCTGGGGCCGTAGTTGCGGAAGTAGCAGCCCCGCACCCATTCGGCTTGCATCTGTTTGGCGTCGCCAATGAGGGCCAAGGTGGCGGCAGGGCCGATGGGGGTTTGGTTGGGCAGCCGTTTTTGCCGCGGGAAGTGTTGGGTGCCTTCCCAGGCGATGTAGCCGATGCTGCCCCCCAGAAAGATGCGGCTGCCGATCCCCACCCGGCGCAGGAGGGGGTCGTTGAGGAGGGGGGAGAGCTCACCTGGATTGGAATAGACGGCATTGCCCAGGTGCGGCTCCAGCAGGCCCAAATAGGTGTACAGGGGCCGATCCCCGCCGTTGACGCCGACAATGAAGTTTTGGTAGGCGTTGCGGGGGTTGAACAGGTAGAACTGGTTGAGCTGATCCCGCGTCAGGGTGGTCTCGTAGTCAGCGCGGGGATAGCAGTCGGTTACCTGGCCAACAGCCCGCAGGTGCACCCGCTTGCCGGCCACCAGATCGGCGATAACGTGGCCGCCCCCGTAGGGGTGATCGGCTTGCTCGCTGGGCTGGGCTGCCCCTAGGTAAAGATCCACGGCGCCAAAGCCGGCATAGGCGGGCACCCCATTTAGCCAAGCCTGGCGAATCTTGATCGGCGGATCCGTATGGCCCAGGTTGAGGATGGCCCCCGACGACTCCATCGGCTCAAAGGTGCCCGTGGTTACCACATCCACCTGCTCAAAGGCCTCCTCAAGGCTGAGGGTGGCCAGCTTGGCCTTGGCTTCCAGGGCCGTCCACACCCGCACCTGGCCTTTGGCAATGCGCCGGTTAATTTCTTCTAGAGTTCTTTCCATCGCCTTCAAAAGATGGCAAGGGTCTGGGCAGATCTCCCTCCCAGAGGGGCCACAGCGCCAATCAATATCAATAGCTTAGAGAGCCCAAAGGCGCTCGAGGGGGGAGGGTTGCCGTCGGCTGAGAGGGGGATCTTTCAGTACCCTTTCAGAGCTAGGTTGGGCATTTGCAGGGCGGCTTCCACCCGTTGCACCTGGGTTTTGAAGCTGCCATCCTGCTCCAGCCATATCTGCCTCAGGGCCGGGGGGATCACGTCCAGGCTAAACCGAGAGCTTTTGGGGCGAAATTGCACACAGGTGGAGGGACAGGCAAAGTAATCGACCCCCTGCCGGCGGCGGTGCAGGTCTTGGTGGATGTGGCCGAAGATCACCAGGCGAATGTGGTCGAACTCGTCCAAAACCTGAAACAGCCGCTCCGGCTGCTGCAGGGCACTCTGATCCAGCCAGTCGGAATCCACCGAGAAGGGGGGGTGATGCAGGGCCAAGAGAACATGGTTCTGGGCAGCCTGGCTGCGCTGCAGCTCCTGGCGGAGCCACAGCAAGGCGCCATCCGTTAGGTAGCCGCTGTCTTTGCCCGGCACCAGAGAGTTCAACAAAATAAAGCTCCAGTTCTCTCGGCTGAAGCTTTTCTCCCGGTGTACTCGCTCGGCGCAGAGCTCTGAGTTCATGTTATGAAGGCGATCGTGGTTTCCCGCCAGCCAATAGGTGTCGATGGGAAGAGCTCGCAGATGCTCCCGCAAACGGGCATAGGCGGCGGCGCTGCCATCCTGGGCGAGATCCCCGGTGAGCAGCAGCAGATCGGGCAAGGGATCCAAGGCGGCAATGGCCTTTTGCACCTGCAGGAAAGAGGTCTCCGTGTCCACCCCCAACAGCCGCTGGTGCGGCTTGGCAAACAGATGCAGGTCGCTGATCTGAACCACGTATACGGTCATAGACCAGACTGAAGGGGGATAGAAGCCCATCTCTGCAGATTTAAAACATTACCGTTTTAGCAGCAGATGTCTCGCCTGGGATCTGAAGAGCCAAATCGATCTCAATTGGTACAACCTTTATATGGATTGGGCATTGATGCAATTTCTGCAATCAGGCCTGCCTTGGCTGAGGCTTCCTAGAGCAGCTAAGATTCTCAAAAAATCTTGGAGAAAAGTCTTAAGAGACATTCAAAGAATGGCCCACATTCCTGAAGGCAGCCTGCACCTGCGGCCAGCGGGATTCTTGGGTGGAGGCAGTCAGAGTATAGAGGCGATGGTGGCGCACGGTTACCGTCACTACCTCGTGGCGGAGCTGGGATCCGATATCGGTTTGGTACTCAAACAGGTAGTAGGGCCGGCCTTGCCGCTCAAAAGCTTCGGCGGCCAACAGCTTGGTCGAGCGACCAGAGCCTTCCGGGGCGATGATCTTCTCCGCCACCAATTGCCCCACCTCGTCCGGGCCACCCAGATCGGCAATCGTCTCTCCCTTATCAAAGGGGGCAATCATCAGGCTGACGTTCTCCGTCTCGTAGACCAAGTCGCGCAGAAGCACCGCTGGCCCTTTCCCTGGCCCCAAGTTCACTGCCACCATGCCGTTGGGATAGGCAAAGGCAAAGGCTCCGCCAGGATCCCTGTAGGCGCGCAAGTTAGAGCCTGCGGAGCAGGCACCGGTGAGCAAGCTGAGGCAAACACAGAGCAGTAACAACACCCCAGAGAGCCGCTGTCCGAATCGGGCAAGATGCCCACCTTGTGCTGCTGACATGCCGGGATCCTCCGCTCAGATTGGTTACCCATCTCAATCATCCTAATATGGGCGCCTCTCCCAGGGGGAGAGGGGCTGGGGGTGAGAGCTAAGCGGCGCTCTCCAGGCTCACCTGAAACACCTCGCTAAAGGCCTTCTCGACCTTGTAGCCGGAGTCGATGGTTTCCAGCGGATCCTTGCGCAGGCGGTGGCGCAAACACAAGCTGATGACCCGGCGAATATCGGCAACGGTGACCTCGCTGCGCCCCTCCAGAGCTGCCAACGCCTTGGCTGCCCGGTTGGTGACGATATCGCCCCGCAGCCCATCCACCTCCAGCGCCGCACACACGCCGGAGATCTTCAGGCGCAACTCAGGATCCACCATCACAGTCGGCAAGAGGTGCTGGGCCTTTTCAATGCGCTCCCGCAGGCGCTGCTGGGCCTCGGCGTATTTGGCCAGAAAAGCCTGGGGGTCGGCGTCGAACTGGCTGCGCTCCTCCACGATCTGCACTCGCAGGGCCGGATCCCGCACCGTCTCGATGCGGACAAACATGCCGAAGCGATCCAAGAGTTGGGGCCGCAATTCTCCCTCTTCAGGGTTGCCGGATCCCACCAGGACAAAGCGGGCCGGGTGGCGAATGGAAATCCCTTCCCGCTCCACCGTGTTCCAGCCAGAGGCCGCCGCATCCAGCAAGACATCCACCAGGTGGTCGTCCAGGAGGTTGACCTCGTCCACGTAGAGGATGCCGCGGTTGGCCTTGGCCAAGAGCCCCGGCTCAAAAGCCTTCACCCCCTGAGACAAGGCGCGCTCGATGTCGAGAGTGCCGCAGACCCGGTCTTCCGTGGCTCCCAGGGGCAGATCCACCATCGGCACCTGGATCCAGGTGGTTTCCAGGGTTTCCCCCGCCTGCAGGCGCTCCCACACCTGGTCGCTCATCAGATCCCGCTGCCGCGGGTGGCTGTTGAACGGATCCCCCTTGACAACCTCGATCTGGGGCAGCAGATCGGCCAAGGCGCGGATGGTGGTGGACTTGCCCGTGCCGCGATCCCCCATGATCAGCACCCCGCCGATGCGGGGATCGATGACGTTGAGGAGCAGGGCCAACTTCATCTCCTCCTGGCCGACAATGGCGGTAAACGGGAAAACCGGGCGACGTTCCAAGTTCATAGAGGCAACAACGAGCATCTACCCCCATTATCCCAGAGGCCACTCCCCCTGGGCCGTCGAGATGGGCAGGAAAGAGATGGAAAGGCCGCACCAGGAACCTCAAGGCCGCTTTTCGGTCAAATAAAAAGCAGGCTCTGGGATCCCTGGCCTTTTGCCGGGAAAAACAGACAGATAGCATCAGAGCCTATACCCGGAGTGGGTTGAAGCTGGGTAAAGGCGAGAGCTACACCAAAGTAGGGAGGATCCCAAAAGCGCCAGCAACCCTGTTGAAGACCAGTTATCGGGTGGGGAGATAGCAGCGGTGTCAGGTCAAGCAAGTCGGAGACGGTGGACAGCATTCTCCATGCCCAACTTGGCCCAAAAAGGGCTGGTGGGCCTGATCTGGGCCTGTACTTGGATCCCTGTCTTGGGCATTTCCCTTGCCGTAGCCCAAACCCCGGCCACCTCTCTGGTTTTGACCGATGAACAGGTCGCCAAGTACGCCCGCATCGTCCTGGAGATGGAGCCCCACCGACAACAGGCCCAGCAGCGCTCCCAGGCCACCGCGGATCCGGCCAGCAAAGATCAAATCCGGCGGGAGTTCATTCGCACCGCCACCGAGATCATCACCCGCCACGGCATGACCGTGCCCGAATACAACCGCATTACCTTGTGGATTCGCTCCGAAGAAGGCAAAACCCTCCGACATCGCATCGAAGCCGAAATCCTGCGCCTGCAAAGCGGGGATCCCAGCGTGAGCCCTAGCCCCAAACCCTAACCCCCCTTGGATCCCCTGCAGCGCTTTGGCCTGGATGTGACGGAGGACGGAAGATAGCGGTAGGCTGGAAGCGGAGGTCAGTGCTCGTCCGTAGAGAGCGGGGGGAGAGCGATGAACGAGCCTATGTCGCCGTCAGTACGGGTGGCTGTCGAGCGCATGAAGTCTCGCTTGCGCCTGACGCGCCGCTTCGGGTTCTGGTTTCAGGCGGTTCTGGGGGCAACAGCTCTGCTGCTCTGGCTGGGATTTTTGGTTGGCCAGAATACCCTCTATCGCGACGACTCGACGGGGGCCTTTATCGCCTTCTGGTTTACCCTGTTTACCCTTCTAACCCTGGCAGCCGGTCTCTTCTTTAACTGGCGCTACCTGCTCCAGGCGGAGCGCCGCTCAGTATCCGCCGCTACCCCAAGCCAGTTGGATCTGCCCAAGCAGTTGCAATGGGTTACCTATGTCAGCCTGACCGGCGCTTTCTTGGCCCTCATCGCTATGGAGGCGCAGGTGGGAGAGCTGCTGGTGCGGCTGTTTACCCGCACGCTGAGCACCCAGACGGCAGGAGTGCTGCTGCTGGCTGCCAATATCAACGTTACCTTTGCCCACTTCGTCTGCTTGGCAGGGGTGCTCTGGATTACCGGCGCCCTCGACCGCGAGCCCTGAACCCCAGCCAGCCAGTCTCAGCTTTGCAAGGCAGAGAATCAGGCCTGCGGCGCAGCGGCCTGCCCCAAACCTGCCCCAACTAAAACTACCCCCCCGCCAGAACAAGAGGGGTAAGCAAAAGCAGTCCCAAAGTCCGTAGTTGCCAATCGCAGATTCCGAGGGCTTCACTTAAAGCCCACCGCCGCCTGCCAAACAAAAGCCAGCAGGAAAAACAAAACGGGGATAATCGGCAAAATGTCGATCAGGGGATCGAACAACTCATAGCCTTCTGGCAAAGCCGCCAGGAGCATCATCGCAGGCATGACAACAAACCTCGACAAGAAGGAAGTGGAGCTGGAGAAACTGCTCTTTTTCAGGATTGATAGAGAGTTTAACATTGCCGGGCGGAGATTCCCGCTAAGGTCAAGAAATGTAAACGGAAAATGCCTCAGAGAACCCCCATATTGGAGAGGCCCAAGATCACCCCCACGCCCAGCAGATGGCCGAAGCTGGCGACCCCCAGCACTTCCGGCCAGGTCATCCCCAACACAGGCCCGGTTTCTGAAGCCACACCCGAAGAGGACTTGAAGCTTAGGTAGGCCAGCCCTGTGCAGAGCAGGATAATCACCGCGCTCAGGGGAGACCAAGGGCTGGTTTGGGCAGTCATAGCCAACGGCGCAACAATGGGCAGCATGGTTTTCCTCCTCAGCTCAGGTTAACCGCCCCCTAGATTACCCCCATTCCGCAACTCCCAAAGGGCTCCCCACATGAATTGCAACAGAGGCCGCAACAAAACCTCACACTGTGGCTTCTTCTGGCCTCATGGCCGATCTACCCCTCGCCGGGAACGGTCGAGACGGGCTGGAGTTGGCAAGAAAAATCCGGCCTGGGCCAACGAGGGGAGCAGCTCTCTGCCGTATACTAACGAAAGTTAACAAATTGTTCTCTTCCCCCGCTTTTGAGGTGATGACCTGGCTTTGTTGCCTTAATCCATCCTCACCGTCTGCGCTGTGCACACCCAAGGATGGCTGCCGATGACTGCTGCTGCGACTCCGCAACCGGATCCCAAGCCTTTTGCGTTACCCCGTGAGCTGTTGGGGCCGCCGCCAGAATTTTGGAATCCCACCCTGCTGATGTTTTTGGCGGCGGTGGCGCTTTCGGCCTCTTGCTTTGGCGGGTACGCCTTTTGGCATTGGCCCCGCTGGCTGGTGTTTTGGCTGAATTTTGTCGCCCTGTATGTTCTGGGCACAGTGATCCACGATGCCTCGCACGGCTCGGCCCACCGCAACCGCTTTTTAAACGAGGCGCTGGGCCATGGCTCTGCCCTGTTACAGGGCTTTGTCTATCCGGTCTTTAAGCGGGTGCACATGCAACACCATGCCCACGTCAACCATCCCGAAGACGATCCCGATCACTATGTGTCTACGGGCGGGCCGCTGTGGCTAATTGCGCCGCGCTTTTTCTACCATGAGGTGTTTTTCTTCAAGCGGCAGCTCTGGCGCAAAGGTCGCTGGGATCTGCTGCAATGGGGGCTGAGTCGGCTGGTGGTGATCCTAACGTTTGCGCTGGCCATTCACTTTGGCTACACCGACTACATCATGAACTATTGGCTGCCCCCCGCCTTTATTATGGGCTTCTTGTTGGGCCTGTTTTTCGACTATCTGCCCCATCGCCCTTTTCAATCCCAAGAGCGGTGGTACAACGCCAGGGTTTACCCTGGCTGGCTGACCAATATTCTGCTGCTGGGGCAAAACTATCACTTGATCCACCATCTCTGGCCCTCGGTTCCCTGGTACAAGTATCAGGCGGCCTACTGGGCGGCCAAACCTGAGCTGGACGCGCGTAACTGCCAGCAAACGCTGGGGATCTGGGAGAGAGGGGAGTTTTGGAGCTTTTTGTACGACGCGCTGATTGGCCTGCACTGGCACAAGCCCAACGGGCCAACCCGTTCCGCTGCGCCAGCCGATCCAGAATCTGCGGGATCCGCTGCGGATCTGAGGCTTAGTTAACATGGTCTTGCCGACGCTGCGGATCCCTCAGTTGCTGCTGTTTGTGGAGGCGGCCAGCTTGCTGCAGGACACCAGCCAGGTTCTCTTACAGGCCGGTCAGGCGACGGCGGATTTGCCAGAGGTGATTGCGGAAGCGCAAGCGCGGGCGGAAGCCCAATTGCAAACCCTTGGGATCCCGGCAGAGTTGCGGGCGCAGGCCCGAGGGATCCTGAGGCTGACTTCGCCGCCGCAGGTGCTGGCCTACCTGCAGGATTTGTTGGACAGGGGATCCGGCCCCGATTTGGAAGCCTTTTTGGAGCAGGCGGGATCCGGCTCTACCCTGTTGCGCTTTCCGCCCCTGTTGGTGGGGGCTGTGGCTTTGCAGGTGTTGCTGGAGCGGCTGGATTTTTCTCCGCAAGAGAAAGCTGTGTTGCAAGCCCAACGGGATCAATGGGAACAGGCCCTGGCAGAATTGGCCGCTCGCCACAAGGTTTCCCCAGAGCCGCTGCGGGCTGCTGCGGAGACAGCGCTGCGGGCTGCCTCAGCAGAAGAGCTGCTGCAACTGGGGCAGGATCTCTTTCAAGATCTCCAGGATCTCGCCGGGGCCGATTCTGAGCCGGAAGCCGAGTCTCAGGTGGAGCTGGCGGGGCCTCTGGTGTTCCTGATGGTGGCCGATCACCTGTTGGCCCAGACAGAGCATCCCCTCACCCCGGAGCAGCGGCTGGACTTACAAATCAACCGCGCCGAGGCAGAAAGCCGCCTTTTGGCCATGCAAAAGCTGGGCCGTCTTGAAAACTTGGCGGAGCAGCGGGCTTACATTCGCTCCTGGATTAACCAAACTTCTGTACCGGATTTGCTGCGGGCCTTGGATCGCTTTTTTGCGGCGTCTGAACCCAACGCGTGAGGCCTGCAGATCACCAGAGGTTCCGTATCCTCTATGCTGGAGGCAAAGGGATCCCGCTTGAGGCGCGAAAGTGGACTGGGGCAGCCTATTTTGGATTTTTTTGATCTTCAGCTCGTTGCAACCCCTGTTGAACCGTCGCGCCCAGGAGTTTCGCCGTTTGTTGGCGATCCGGGAGTTGGAGCAGAAGCGGGGCAGCCGGGTGATTTTGCTCATCCACCGCCAGGAGTCGATTAGTTTTTTGGGGATCTCGGTTTCCCGCTACATCAGCATCGAGGACTCGGAGCAGGTTTTGCGGGCGATCCGCCTCACCCCGCCCAACACCCCCATTGATTTGATTCTGCACACCTCTGGCGGCCTGGTGCTGGCCACCGAGCAAATTGCCCGCGCCCTGATCCGGCACCCGGCCAAGGTGACGGTGTTTGTGCCCCACTACGCCATGTCGGGGGGGACGATGCTGGCCCTGGCCGCCGATGAAATCGTCATGGATGCCAATGCGGTGCTGGGGCCGGTGGATCCCCAGTTGGGCGGCTATGCTGCGGCCAGTATTCTGCAGGTGGTGGCGGAAAAGCCCATTGCCGAGATCGACGACCAGACTCTGATCCTGGCAGATCTGGCCCGCAAGGCGATGCACCAGGTGCAGAACTTTGTGCGGGAGCTGCTCAAGGACGATGTGCCCAAGCGCAAAATTGCCCCCGAACGCATCGAGCCCCTCATCCAGGCCCTGACCAGCGGGCGGGTGACCCACGACTACCCGATTACGGCTGAAGAAGCGCGGGAGCTGGGCCTGCCCATCTCCACCGAGTTGCCGCCCCAGATCTACGCCCTGATGGACTTGTACCCCCAGGCCAGCATGGGCCGTCCTTCCGTGCAGTACATTCCCACCCCCTACGATTCCCGCCCCTCTCCACCCGGCGGCGGGTCTCGCTAGGGCGAACTCTGGGCGTAGGTGTCTATGGCTTCTCGACGCAACCCTTCCGCCCGCCGAAACAGCTCTTGCCCAGTGTGCAGGTGGCGATCGTCAAAGTTCAGCGGGAAATAGCTCAGCTCCTCCAGGGCATCTTCCAAGTGGTTGAGGGCATAGTAGAGGCGAGAAGCCACCCCCCCTAGGCTGCTGGGATTGGGAAGGCGGCGAAAGATCTGCTGAGCTTGGGCCAGTTTCTGCGTACACTCCTCCAGATACAGGCCAAAGGCCTCCAGCAAATCGGGATCAAAAGGATCTGCCGCTAAGGCATTTAACTGCGGCTTGAGAGAAGACAGTAAAGGCCCCAAAACTCGGTTCAGAGGAGTGTAGACCTGCCGAATCCAGGCTTCGCGGGCAATAGCCTCCTGGCTGACCGTCTCCGAGGGGGAGCCCGTCGGCTGAGGGTGGCGCGAGGCCCAGCTAGCGCGCAGTTGTCGGTCGTACTCGCGGCGGGCTTGCGGATCCTTGAGCACCGCGTAGGCGGCGTTGATCTGGCGAATGCGTTCAGCAGCAGCCCCGTCTTTTTTGGCCAGCAGGCTGTCGGGATGGTGGTACTTGACCAAACGGCGATAGGCAGACTTGATCTCCGCTGCCGTCGCCAGCACCGAAACCCCCAACACTTCGTAGTGGGAAACTGCTTCAGACCCGCTCCCCATCATTTCGTTCTCAGGACAAACGCTCATATTGTACCTGGAGCCTACAATAAGGGTGAGTTTTCCGGTGCTGCCCCATGCCGTCCTCCCCCCATCCCCTCAGCGCCCTCTTGGGGGCTGCCTTTGCTGCCAGTTTGGGCTATGGGTTCCTACAATTGCTGCTCTCGATGCTGGCCAAGTTGCCGCCCATCGACCTGGAAAGCGGATCCCTGGCGCGGGGGATCAGCATTCTGGTGCGCTACCTGCTGGTGGGATCCGTTTCCCTGATCGCCTTCATGTTTTTCATGGTGGGCTTGGGGCTGGCGGCCTACTCGGTGCAGTTGCTGGGGGAAAGGCTGACCTCCTCCCGACGCTAGCTCTAGAAGAGCTGTGAGCCTGCTGGCCAACAGATCGCGCCGGAGGCTACCCTCCAGCCTCTCGCTCAGGTTGGACACTAGTTTGACCAAAACCTTGGCGGCGCAGGCCCCGCGCCCTCTTTCATCCCTCCGTATACGGGGGGGAAAGAAGGAGGCGTGCGGTGGCAATCTCACCGGTACGTCTGCGTAGCTCGCGATGAGCAAGAAAGAATTCCCGCCCCTTGGGGCTGGGGAGAACGTCAATCATTTGACAGGTGCGGTTGCAGGCGCTGGCTGACCAAGGTGCGCCCCTCTTGGGTGTAGAGCTGCCAGTAGTTCCAGTAGTTGCCAAAGACAGACTTGACATAGCCACGGGTTTCGGCGAAGGGGATCTGCTCCACAAATTCATCGGGATCCTCAAAGCCGAAGCGGCTCAGCCACCTGGCCACGTTGCCGGGGCCGCCGTTGTAGCTGGCCAGGGCCAGGAGGGTGTTGTCTTGGTAGGTGCGGTGGGTGTAGTCGAAGTACCAGGATCCCAGGTGAAGATTGTCGGCGGGGTTGGTGAGGCTGTACTGGGCTAGGCCGATTTTTTGGGCAATCCAGCGGCCGGTGGCAGGCATCACCTGCATCAGGCCCAGCGCTCCCGAGGCCGAGACGATCTCTGGCTCAAAGCGGGATTCCTGGCGGATCAGGGCCGCCACCATCAAGGGATTGAGGTTAAATTGCCGCGACCAGCGGGCCAGGCCGGGCTGGGCGTAGGGATCCCTTTCCCAGGTGTTTTCTGGGCTGGCGTAGTAGTGCAGCGGGTAGATGGCCTGCCAGAAATCCTGGCGCTGTCTCAGGGTCGGCAGCAGCGGGTCGGGCTCGGCGCTAAAGCGCAGGGCAGCCACCTGGTTGATGCCCCGCAGGTGCTCGCCGGCGTTGTTGCGCAAAATGCCGCTGGCAAAGCGCTCGGCCACGCTCATCTGGCCGGGATCCCGTTGCAGCAGAGCCATTTCCCCCTGCCAGCGCTCCCAGGCCAGTTGGCCAGCGCCAATGAGATGCAGGGTCTGGGTAGCCTCGGAAACGGCGGGCAAAGGTTGGCGAACGGGCTGAAAATCCACCTCAACCCTTTGGCGGCCGCTGGAGAAATCTCCTACTGGCCAGCCCAGTTGCGCCGCCGCCCGCCAGGCGTAGTAGGTGTGGGGAAACTGCCGCAGCACCTGCTGATAGGTTTGCCGCGCCGCAGCCACCTCCCCCAGCCGTTCCCGCCATTTGCCGGCCCAGTAGAGCAGTTGCGCCCCCATTTCCGTATCCCGCTGGGCCAAGCCAATCTGCTGGGCTAGAGCAATGGCTTGGCTGAGATTGCCCGTTTGCGCCTGGCGCCAAGCCACCGTCCAGGCGGCGGTGGCCGCGGCTTCGCTGACTGGGAAGCGCTCCCAAAGGGTCTGCCGCACCGCCTGGGCCGATTGCGGGCTGCCGTTGCGGTCATACAGTTGGCTGAGGCTGAGCAACGCTTCTGGAGCTTCTCTATCCGAGCCGGATCCCACCTGGCGAAGCAAGTCGATCGCCGTCGGCAGGTCGCTCAGTTCCGCCAAACGGCGGCGGGTGAGAGAAGCCTCTGGCCCATCGGGAAACTGTGCCAGCAGCGCTTGGTAAGCCGCTCTCGCCTGGGGCAACTCCCGCGAGATCTGGTGGCTGCGCCCCTGGCGGTAGAGATTGCGAGAGGTGGTGGGGGCACGCCCGTAGGCGCGGGCGGCTTTGCCGTACTCCCGCTGCTCCCAATAGGCATCGGCCAGGATCTGCCAATCGGAGGCCGTGAGGGATCCCTCTTGGGCTTGCCGCCAGCGATCCAGCAGCGGCGTTAACCCAGGGGTTTGCGGGTGGTGCAAGGCCAGATCCCGCAGCAGGTCATACCGGTCAGGATCCAGCTCCAGCAGGTGCTTGAGGGCGCGGGCCGTCAGGGGGTGGGTGGGAAATTGCCGCCGCAACTGATCCACCTGGCCCATTCCCCAGAGGGCGTAGGCGGCCACCGGGCTGTGGGGATACTCCTGCAAGATCTTGGGCCACCAGATCTGGCGGGCTGTTTCTCGATCCCCCAGCTTTTCATAAGCCTGAGCCCTGAGCTTCCAGATCTCGTCGGTGAGAACTGGCAGCTTTTCTTCCAAGCCCTGCAGGTGCTCCAGGGCCGCTTGCGCTTGGCCGGCCTGCAGGGCTTTGTAGGCGCGCAAAAAGGCGGCGCCAGAAGTCGAGCTCAGGGGTGCTGGAGGCGCCGCCGCCATCTCGACAGGTTCTGCCCAGGAGGAGGCGTAAAAGCCCCACAGGACGCCGCCCAGTACTCCGCCTGCTGCTAAGGTCGCGGCAAGCCATCGCCTCCAGAGTTGCCGGTGGCTTGTTCTGCTCTGCATGCCTCCCTTCCCCAGCGTCCTTGACTAGGATACCCAATGGGGAGGCGCTGAGCCAGGACAAGTAACCTCAACGAGGAGGAGGCCAGTTGGCAATGGGAACCGGCTCGATAAGCTCCGCCAAGGGAAACCCTAGGATCTGGGCGTAGAAATAAAGCTCTGCCTCCAGGGCCCGTTTGAGGTTGGCTGCCTGGCGAAAGCCGTGCTGCTCACCGGCAAAAGGGACATAGGCCACCGGGATCCCCTTGGCCTGCAGGGCAGCCACCATCCTCTCTGCTTGGTTGGGAGGGACGATGGCGTCCTCCAGGCCTTGAAAGAAGATAACGGGGCAGTTGAGACCCTCCAGGTGGTGGATGGGAGAGCGCTCCCGGTAGAGATCCCGCCGCTCCGGGTAGGGGCCAATTAAGCTGTCCAAGTAGTGGGACTCAAACTTGTGGGTCTCCTGGGCTAGGGCCTCTAGATCGCTCACCCCGTAGTAGCTGGCGCCGGCCTTGAAGACGGTGTGAAACGTCAGGGCCGCCAGGGTGGTGTAGCCGCCGGCGCTGCCGCCGCGAATGAGCAGCCGCTCCCCGTCCACCTTGCCCTGGGCTGCCAAGAATTGGGCCCCAGCGATGCAATCTTCCACGTCCACAAGGCCCCAGCGGCCCTTGAGGGCCTCCCGGTAGGCCCGCCCATAGCCGCTGCTGCCGCGGTAGTTGACATCCAAAACGGCAATCCCGCGGCTGGTCCAGTATTGGATCCCCAGGTCGAGCACGGCTGCCGTCGCCCCTGTGGGCCCACCGTGGCTTTTCACGAGCAGGGGCGGTTTTTCGCCGGCAGGGGCCACGAAGTCGCGGTTTTTGGGGGGATAGAAGAAACCGTAGGCCACTGCCCCGCCTGAGGTGGGAAAGGCGATGGGTTCGGGGATCGACAAGTACTCCGGCTCTACCGCCACGCTGCTAGAACGGGCCACCACCTCCACTTGGCTGGAGGGTAAGTCTAGGCAGACCAAGGCAGTGGCTTCCGTCGGGGATCCGGCCAGGAAAGCGGCTTTTTCCCCACTTACCTGCAGATTGTGGATCTCGGTGTAGGGCAAAGGGATCTCTTCCTGTTGCCCCGACTGGGGATCCAGGTAGGCCAAATGGCACAGACCCCCCTGTTGGTAGCAGGCCAGGATGCGCCCATCGCCACAGAAGCCGTAGGTGCTCAGGCCAAACACCCACTGCGGCTCTCCAAACTCCGCTTCCATAGGGCAGAGGGGAATGGGGCCCTGGGGATCCCAGCGATAGAGGTTCCACCAGCCGCTGCAATCGGAAACAAAGTAGAGATCCCCTTGCGGTGACCACTGGGGCTGGAAGATCGACTCGGCAGGGCCACCGGCCAGCTTTTGAGGTTCTCCCAAGCTGCCGTCAGGGTTCACCTCAGACCGCCACAGCTCTGTGCCGTCCCAGGGCATTTGGGGGTGATCCCAGCTCAGCCAGACCAGCGTGCGGCCATCGGGGCTCAGCCGCGGGCTGGCATAGAAGTCGTGGCCCCTGGCCAGAACCTGCTGGGATCCGCTTTCTAGATCGATGGCGACCAGCGTATTTTCCGGCTCTCTCTGACGGCTGTGATCCTCGCGCACGCAGAGGATGCGTCGGAATGCCCTGTCCACCACCCCGTCGGCATAGCGGTAGGGGCCTGGCTCGGTGAGGGGCTGGGGATCCGAACCCGGCAACAGGCGGTAGAGCCGTTGATCGGCAAAGTTGCAGAAATACACCACCCCCTCAGAGACCCAGTAGGCCCCGCCGCCGTACTCGTGCACGCGGGTGCGCACGTTAAAAGGGGCCGGCGTCAGCTCCTGCACCGCCCCACCGGCAGCTTGCCGCCTCAGCACGTTGCGCCCCTTTTCCTGGGGGCGACCCTCCGTCCAGTAGAGATCCCCCTGATCCCAAACCATCTGTCCCAAGTGCAGGGATCCCGTCACCACCAGGTCAGCGGTAATCGGGGATCGCCAAGATCCATAGCCAGCCTGTTGCACCATAAGCTGCTAACTCTCAACTAATTCTCGACCCCAGAACCCCTATTATGCCGGCAGCAAGGGATCCCTGCCTTTGCCTACAGCCTGCGGGGAAAGGGCTCGGATTCTGGGAAAAGGTATCCCACGATACAATTCTCTCCGGGCCGAATGGGTTTGATGGAACACGTTAAGGCAACAGGGATGCACAACGCTTTCTCGACTGCAGGATTAGCCTTTCCCCTGTTGACGTTGGGAAGGCATTCGGTGAAAGCCTCAGCCGACTGCAGTTGGGCAGGTTCAACACATGGGCGAGGTGATGAGCTAAGTGCTTCCCCCCGTTGGCCGGGCTGCTGCAACAACTGGACTTCTTAATACCCTTTGCACTCACTTCGTTTCGGAGATCACCGATGGCTCTATCATTTAATCGTCGTCAAGTGCTGAAAATGGGTGCTCTGGCTGGAGCCGGGGCTGCCCTAGGGCCGCAGATCTGGGTGAAGCGGTCTGTGCCCGCCTACGCCCAGGGAGAGACCATTCGCGTTGGCATTTTGCACTCCCTCAGCGGCACCATGGCCATTTCGGAAACCAGCGTGGTGGATGCGGAAAAGCTGGCTATCAAAGAGATCAATGCCGCCGGTGGGGTTTTGGGCAAGCAGATCGAGCCGATTATCGAGGATGGGGCTTCCGATTGGCCAACCTTTGCCGAGAAAGCCACCAAATTGATCGATGTGGACAAGGTGGCAACGGTATTCGGCTGCTGGACTTCGGCCAGTCGCAAAGCCGTGTTGCCGGTGTTTGAATCCAAGCAGCACCTGCTCTGGTATCCCGTGCAGTACGAAGGACAAGAGTGCTCCAAAAACATCTTCTACACCGGCGCTGCCCCCAACCAGCAGATCGAGCCTTCGGTGGAATGGCTGCTCAAGAACAAGGGCAAAGAGTTCTTCCTGGTGGGATCCGACTACGTGTTCCCCCGCACGGCCAACACCATCATCAAGGCCCAGTTGGAAGCCCTGGGGGGCAAAGTGGTGGGTGAAGACTATCTGCCTTTGGGCAACACAGAAGTTACCCCCATCATCAGCAAGATCCGGGCCGCTCTTCCCAATGGCGGTGTGATCTACAACAGCTTGAACGGCGACAGCAACGTGGCCTTTTTCAAACAACTGAAAGGGGCAGGGCTGGGGCCGGATCGTTATCCTTCCATGTCCGTCAGCATTGCCGAAGAAGAGGTGCAGGCCATTGGCCCCGAATTTTTGGAAGGGCACTTTGCCGCCTGGAACTACTTTATGACGGTGGATACGCCTGCCAACAAGAAGTTTGTGGAGGCTTTCAAGGCAGAATACGGCCAAAACCGCGTCACCAACGACCCGATGGAAGCCGCCTACATCATGGTTTACATCTGGAAGCAGGCAGTGGAAAAAGCGGGAACAGTAGAAATCGACGCCGTGCGGCAGGCAGCCTACGGCCAGACCTTCGATGCCCCTGAAGGCTTGGTAACCATGAACACCAATCACCACCTGACCAAGTATGTGCGGATCGGCCAGGTGCGCTCTGACGGTTTGTTTGATGTCATCTTTTCTACGGATGCCGTGGAGCCGCAGCCCTGGAACCAGTTTGTGGCAGAGACCAAGGGCTTTGCCTGCGATTGGTCAGATCCGGCCAAGGGCGGTCGCTACAAAGTCAGCTAGTCCTGGCCAGGGCTGGGATCCCTTGCCGTTTGGATAGGGTCGGGGATCCCGCCTAGATGCTCGGTTAGCCTCCCTAGTTTAGTTGGAAGGAGGATCCCCTGCCGATGACCTTGCTCTTGGATAGCTTGTTTAACGGCCTTAGCATCGGCACCGTCTTGCTGATAGCCGCTCTGGGCTTGGCCATTGTTTTCGGCCTCATGGGGGTCATCAACATGGCCCATGGGGAGCTGATGATGTTGGGGGCCTACACCACCTTCGTCGTGCAAAATGCTTTCCGGCCACTGGGGGATCCCTGGCGGGATCTGTACATCTTCCCGGCTTTGGTAGCTGCCTTTGCCGTCACGGCTCTGGTGGGACTAGCCCTGGAGCGGGGGGTGATCCGCTTTTTGTATGGCCGACCCTTGGAGACCCTTTTGGCCACTTGGGGTGTGAGCCTGATCCTGCAGCAGTTTGTGCGCAGCGTCAATTGGGTGCTGGCTTTCCGCTTGGGGGCCTTCGCGGTGCTCTTTTTCGGCGGCTGGTGGCTCTTGTCCAGGCGAACGGATTGGCCGCGCCTCAAAGGGTGGACACTGGCGCTGCTACTGGTGCTTTCCACGGCAATTGCAGCGGTGGGGGGGCGGGTGCTGGCGCAAACCTATGCTTTGGCGGTTACCCAGCCTTGGTTCGGCGCCCAGAACAAAGACGTGACGGCTCCCCGTTGGCTGGGGGGTGGGATCCCGGTGGGCAGCCTGTTTTTGCCCAATACCCGCCTGTTTATCATCGCCCTCACTGTCTTCTGCATCCTAGGGCTGTACTTCTTCTTGCAGCGCACCCGCTGGGGGCTGCGCATCCGGGCGGTTACCCAGAATCGGGCCATGAGTGCCTGTGTAGGGATCCCTACGCAAAAGGTGGATGCCCTCACCTTTGCCGTCGGCTCGGGTCTGGCGGGAGTGGCCGGCGTAGCGGTCAGCCTGCTGGGATCCGTGGGGCCGAACACCGGCCAAAACTACATCGTGGATACCTTTATGGTGGTCGTCGTGGGGGGTGTCGGTAAGCTTTTGGGCAGCATTGTGGCAGCGCTTGGGATCGGGATTGCCAACTTTGTCATCGGTTCCGGGACGCTGGCTTTGATTTTTCCCAACGTGCCCATCCTGACCGATACCCTCAACTTTTTTGCCACCACGAGCATGGCCAAGGTGATGGTCTTTGCTTTGATCGTGGCCTTTTTGCAGGTGCGACCTCGGGGCCTTTTCCCCGAAAAAGGTCGTATGGTGGATGCCTAGGGAATGATCTCGCTTGGCGAAAACTCTAGGACCAGACTCTCCATCTTCTACTCCCTCACAAAGCCCATGAAACTGGTTCATTCCCCCCGTGCTGATCATGAAGTGGCTGCTCCCGCCGCGGGTGGGGATCCCAATTCTTCTCGCAAGCTTCTGTGGGAGGCCGGGATCCTCATCGTTTTGGTGCTGGCCTTGATCTTTGTGGCCCCAACTGTGCTGTCTGGCTTTCGGCTCAACTTGTTGGGGCGGTTTCTGGCCCTCAGCATTGTAGCTTTGGGAATCGACCTCATCTGGGGCTATACCGGCATGCTCAGTCTGGGACATGGGGTGTTCTTCGCCTTGGGGGGCTACGCTCTGGGGATGCACCTGAAATTGCAATTGCCGGAAGGTCAGATACCGGAGTTTTTCAGCCTCTACGGGGTAACGGAATTGCCCTGGTTTTGGTATCCCTTTTATTCGTTTCCGTTTACGGCTGTTGCTGTTGTCTTGATCCCGGCTTTGGTGGCAGCAGCCCTGGGATATTTGGTGGTGAGAAATCGCATTCGAGGGGTTTATTTTTCCATTTTAACTCAGGCCACCACGATCATTTTCTTTAACTTCTTCAACGGCCAACAGCGCTTAATCAACGGCACCAACGGCCTGACCAACTTCCAGACTTTGTTTGGCCTGGATGTCAACTCGTCCGAGATGCGCTTTGCTGTCTATGTCACTACAGTTCTGGCGGTGGTTTTGGCTTACCTTCTCTGTCGTTGGCTCACCAGCGGCTTATTCGGTCGGATCCTGGTAGCCATTCGAGATGACGAGCCGCGGGTTCGTTTTTCCGGCTACGATCCCACCGGCTTTAAAGTTCTGGTGTTTGCCGTGTCTGCTGCCCTGGCAGGCATTGCCGGAGCTTTGTTTACCTTGCAAACTGGGATCATCTCTCCCAATGCGATGGCCGTTCCCTTTTCCATTGAGATGGTAATCTGGGTGGCGGTGGGCGGTCGGGCCAGTTTGGTGGGAGCGGTGCTGGGGGCTCTGTTGGTTAACTTTGCCAAGAGCTTGCTGAGCGAAAATTTTCCCGAAATTTGGTTGTTTTTCCAAGGGGGATTGTTCCTGCTGGTGGTGCTGGTGTTGCCGGATGGACTGGTGGGTTGGGTGCGCACCCAAGGCAGGCAGCTTTGGGTCACTGTCCAGCTTTGGCGCAGGCGTTTGGCAAATACTTCTCCAGCCTAAATCTGGCTTTCTCTTGAGGATGTCAGTTATGTGCAAGATATAAGTTTAAGGTAAGAGGATCCCATGGGTGAGCCAGCGATGCCAAGTTTCCTCTCCTATTTGATGGGTTTATTTGATGGGTTGAGAATCCGGTTTGACCTTTGGCCTTTCCGTTCTTGGATGTGATCCCTATGCTCACTGCAGCTCCCACCGCCACCCGACAAATTTTACAAACTCAGGATCTCACCGTCAGCTTTGATGGCTTCAAGGCTTTAGACAGGCTGAACTTCTCTCTGGAGGAAGGGGAGCTGCGGGTGGTCATCGGTCCCAATGGGGCGGGTAAGACTACGTTTCTCGATGTGCTGACGGGCAAGGTTAAGCCCACCCGAGGACGGGTGCTGTTCAAAGGAAAGGATCTGGCCAAGCTCAAGGAACACGAGATCTCGATTTTGGGTGTTGGGCGCAAGTTTCAGACGCCGCGGGTCTATCAAAACTTGAGCGTGCGAGAAAACTTGGAGCTATCCCTCAACCCTGACAAAAGGGTTTTTTCCGCCCTATTGGGCAAAAAGCATCTGCGAGAAAAAACGGATGCTCTTTTGGAAACCATTGGCCTCAGCCGTAAGGATCGGGTTCCGGCAGGGCTGCTTTCCCACGGAGAAAAGCAATGGCTGGAGATCGGCATGGTGATTGCTCAAGATCCGGATTTGCTGCTGCTGGATGAATGCGTGGCCGGGATGACGGACAAAGAAACAGAAGCTACAGGAGAGTTAATTCAATCCTTAGCCCAAAGCCACACCATTTTGGTGATCGAACATGACATGGTGTTTGTCCGACAAATTGCCCGCAAGGTTACCGTTTTACACCAAGGCTCGGTGCTGTGCGAAGGTACCTTTGAGGATGTGAAAAACGACCCGCGAGTGATTGAGGTCTATCTCGGATCCCACAAGGGGAAAAACTAAGCAAAGAGGCTATAGTTCTGTATCTAATCGACTCATGCGCAGGCCTATGAATACGGAAAACGCGACCGCAACACAAAACTTATCCCGAGATGGATCCGGGCCTCTCCTGGAGGTCTCCAACTTGAGGGTTTACTATGGTCAGAGTTTAATTGTGAAGGATCTCTCTTTTAAGATCTTTCCCGGCCAAGCGGTTTGCCTTCTGGGCCGCAATGGTATGGGCAAAACCACCACACTTAAAGCCCTGATGGGACTTCTGAAAGACTGCACAGGCAAAATTGCTTTTGAGGGCCGTCCTATCAACCATTACCCTCCCAATTGGCGAGCCCGCGCCGGTATTGGCTATGTACCCCAAGGTCGAGAGATATTTCCCCGCCTAACGGTTGAGGAAAACCTGCTGGTGGGGCTAGAAGCGGCACCGGACAGAGAACGGATCATACCTGAGTTTGTCTATGACCTATTCCCAATTCTGCGTTCTTTTCTTAAACGGCTGGGTGGGGATTTGAGCGGTGGGCAGCAGCAGCAACTGGCCATCGCCAGAGCTTTGGTGGCAGAGCCCAAACTTTTGCTCCTGGATGAGCCTACAGAAGGGATCCAACCCTCCATCATCATCGAGATTGAAGAAGCCATCACCCGTATTCAAAAGGAGCGGGGCGTTTCGGTGTTGCTGGTGGAGCAGTATTTTGAGTTTGCCCAAAGTCTGGCCGATTACTTTTATCTTATGGAAAATGGATCCCTTATCATGGAGGGGCCGACCAACCAGATGGATGAAGAAAAAGTTCGGGCTCACCTCTCCATTTGAGGGGAAGCCATGTCATATTCACTGCTGATTACTTACCAAATCACTTAATGCTTAATGTCCGCCCATCTTGTGGCCAACTTCTTTGAGATCCACGCTGCTGATAGGACTTTCATAGACGATCCGACCGCCCGCCATCACCAGCAAACGATCGGAGAGCTTGAGAAGCTCGTCCAGATCTTCGCTGATCAGCAAGACGGCAACTCCTCGGTTACGAGCATCCACAATCTGCGAGTGAATGTAATCTACTGCCGCAAAGTCCAGACCAAAACAAGGATTGGCGGCGATCAAAATTTGTGGATCTCCGGCGAGTTCCCGTGCCAAAATGGCTCGCTGGACATTACCCCCCGACAGGTGGCTGATGGGAGTTTGGGCTGAAGGCGTTTTCACCTTAAATTGCTCGATTAACGCGCGGGCATAGCGCCAAATCTCTTGCCAGATCAACATCCAACCTTTGGCCATAGGATCCCGGTCATAACGACGCAGGGCCAAGTTTTCGCCAACGCTCATGTTGGGGATCGAGGCATTTCTCAGAGGTTCCTCCGGCAAACAGCAAACCCGGTGGCGCACCATTTCTGCGCGGGTGGCCCTGTACAGTTGCCCGTTGATCTTGATCTGCCCGGCTGTAGCCATCCGCTGCCCGGCCAAGACTTCCATCAACTCCCGCTGGCCGTTGCCGGAAACGCCGGCAATTCCCACAATCTCACCTCCATGAACAGTCAGGGTCACCCCCCGCACAGCGGGCAAGCCATTGTCCTTGTCAGCCTGGATCCCTTCAATTTCCAGCAGAGGGGATCCCCCTTTGACCAAGGCTTTCTCCAACTGGATCTGCACCTGTTGCCGGCCCAGCATCATTTCGGCCATTTCTGCTGTGGATAAATCTTTCACTTGTCCATGGCCGGCCACCTTCCCACGTCGCAACACCGTCACCTCATCGGCAAAGGCATTCACCTCGCGAAACTTGTGGGTAATGAGCAATACACTCAGGTCGCCAGCTTCCACCGAACGACGCAGAAGGCCCAAGACTTCGTCGGCTTCCTCTGGCGTGAGCACAGAAGTAGGCTCGTCCAAGATCAGGATCTTGGTGTTCAAATAAAGCTGCTTGAGGATCTCGACCTTCTGCTTTTCTCCTGCCGATAGTTCGGAAACAAAAGCCCGCAAGTTGACTTGGAAAGGGGCTGTTTCCATAAAATCTGCCAGCTTTTTTTCCTCTTCTTTCCAGTCAATCACCAAAGGCAAATCTGGGCGGGCCAAGACCAAGTTTTCCGCCACAGTCATGGCGGGTACAGAGGTGAAATGTTGGTACACCATGCCAATGCCGTAGTGATAGGCATCCCGTGGGCTGTGGATGGCACGAGCTCGTTTATCAATGCAAACATCGCCAGAGTCAGCATGATAAAAGCCCATCACGCACTTGACGAGGGTGCTTTTCCCGGCTCCGTTTTCCCCAAGTAAGGCATGAAAGGATCCCGGCTTGAGTTTCATCGAGACGTGGTCTAGGGCCAACAGGGATCCAAATCGCTTGGTGAGGTTGACGACCTCCAGTTCCGGGGGGGCTTTCCGTGCTGTTGAGATTTCAGTTTGGGCAGTGGTAGTCATGGTTGGTCAAGATCTCCTGGTTTGGGTGTCTCACGTAAAGAAATCGAGGTCTAGTCGGTTTTGAGTTCCTGAAGTACTGCTATCAAGGCACCTGAATCGGCAACTGCCCCGAAAACCCCGCCTTGCATCTGGATCATCTTCAGAGCAGCGAGATAATTTCCGTAGTCTGTGGCACCTGTGCAATCGGATAGCAACAAACATTCATAGCCCCGGTCGTTGGCTTCTCGCATGGTGGTGTGGACGCATACATCGGTGGTGATGCCCGTCAAGATCAGGTTTTGGATGCCTTTGCGCCTCAGGATTAAGTCCAGATCGGTGGCATAGAAAGCGCCTTTGCCCGGCTTGTCGATGATCACCTCCCCTGGCAGAGGAGCCAGTTCCGGGATAATTTCCCAGCCGGGTTCTCCTCGCACCAGGATGCGCCCACAGGGACCGGGATCCCCAATGCCTGCCCCAATGCGTTGACTGCGCCAGCGCTTGTTTTCCGGCAAATCTGATAGATCGGGGCGATGGCCTTCGCGGGTATGCACGATGAAAAAACCCAGGGCTCGCATTGCCGCCAAAACCCGTCGGATCGGCTCTATGGGGGCACGGGTGAGGGAAATGTCGTAGCCCATTTTGTCTACATAGCCACCTACCCCGCAGAAATCGGTCTGCATATCGATGACGATCAGGGCGGTGTTCTCAGGCCGTAAGTCACCGTTGTAGGGATAGGGGTAAGGTTCTGCCGCAATATAGGATCCCATAGCACCTCTGGCAAATCAATTCAATAAAGAGCAAAGAAAGAGCAAAAGCCCAATCAAGAGGGATATCCAACCCAAGCCTTCGGGTCACCCTGCGCTTGACCTCGGCTCTCCCAAGTTAAAGCTGGGGCGGTGAGCCTTGGCCAGAACCCTGCCAAGATAGAACACAGCTTACCATTTCCATCCACAGGTTTGTGTCTCCTCCGATTCACTTCACTGCAGAGCCCTGGCTGCACACCTACAGCGAGATTATCGATGTGCGCTCGCCGGCAGAGTTTGCCGAAGACCATTGGCCGGGGGCCATCAACTTGCCCGTGCTCGACGATGCAGAACGGGCAGAGGTGGGCACCCTCTACAGGCAAGTGGATCCCTTTACAGCCCGCAAGCGGGGGGCCAGCCTGGTGGCCCAGAACATCAGTCGCCACTTGCAAACCCATTTTGCCGATAAAGATCGCGATTACCGGCCCCTAATCTACTGCTGGCGGGGAGGGCAGCGCTCTGCCAGCTTGGCGTTGGTGTTGTCCCAGGTGGGCTGGCAGGTTACGGTTTTGCAAGGTGGCTACAAAACCTACCGGGCCTGGGTGCGCCGACAGCTGCAGATCTTGCCCCAGGAATTTACCTACCGAGTGCTCTGCGGACCAACAGGGAGCGGCAAAACCCAGTTGCTTCACCATCTGCGCCAACAGGGATCCCAAGTTCTCGATCTGGAAAAGCTGGCCTGTCACCGGGGATCCCTCCTGGGGGCCGAGTGGGGGGTGCCACAGCCCAGCCAGAAGAGCTTTGAGAGTCAACTGGTGCAGGTTTTTCTCCGGTGGGATCCCGCCAAGCCAGTCTGGGTGGAGGCTGAGAGTGCCAAAGTGGGCCAGCTTCATTTGCCCCCTGCTCTTTGGCAGGCCATCACCCAAGCCGACTGCGTAGAGGTGCAGTTGCCTCTAGAAGAACGGGTGAAGGGGTTGATCGCCCACTATCCCCACTGGATAGCCCACCCCCAGGCGCTAAAGGAAAAATTGCTGTCTTTGAAGTCCCGCTACGGCCAGGCCTGTTTGCAGCGCTGGTTTGAGCTCATCGACGCCCAAGACTGGCCGCAATTTGTGCGGGAGCTACTGCAGCAGCACTACGATCCCACCTATCGCCACGGCCTGCAGCAACACTTTAACCGTATCCGCGCTCGCCTTGAGCTGCCTGACCTCTCCGAGAGCAGCCTACAGGAGGCCGCTGTCCGACTCAGGGGGATGTCGTTTTGACCTGCGCCAGCCCTCGCCGGGCAAGCGCGACCAAGTCTGGCGGCGGAAATGTCAAGCAAAGTCCTGTTTGCCCCTCTCAGAGGGGAACTAGGGACTTCGAGGCTGACTGCTGCAGCTCCGACAGCAACGAGGCGGGGTGCTCCTTGTAGGGCCAGGCAAAAGCGTGACGAAAAGCCGCCTCCTGACAGCGCTTGAGCTGGTCGAAATCGATAATGTCGTGCGTGAGCAAGTTTTCGTACTCAAACGGCAGGCGCACGTTGTGCAGGCCGGCGTTGTCGGTGCAGATGGCGATATCTACCCCCGCGTCAAAGCAGCGGTCGAAGACGATTTTGAGGGGCTCCAAGCTGGGCAGCGTCCCCGTCTTCAGGTAAGTGGTGGGACAGACCTCCAGGCATTGGCCGCGCCGCGCCAGCTCTGGCAGCAGCTCTGGGTAGTGGAGAGGGATCTGGATCCCGTGGCCAATCCGCGAGACATAGGGCAGCAGCTCTGGGTAACAGCCATCCAAAGTCTCATAGAGATGGGCAGTGGTTTTGAGGCCACGGGCCAGGGCATATTTGAACAGCTCAATCCACTCGTCCATGCGTTCGCCGTAGGCCTTATCTCCCCCCGCCAGGTCGATGGCAGACACGTATTCGGACTCGGCGGCGGCCTCCACCATGGCGCGGTTGATATGGCTGGGCAGGCGAGAGTGCAAACACACAATCTGGGTGGTGACGATGGGATATTCCCGCTGCTGGCTGGCTTGCCCTACCGTTTCGATAACTTGGCGCATCTGCTTGAGGCGATCCGCCTCGTCCAAGCTGGGATCTGTGCGCAGATAGGGGGTGTAGCGAATCTCTAGATAGGCCAAATCCTCAAAAACATAGGCCCCCCGCAGCAGACGGTAGATGAAATAAGGTAAGCTTTCCAGGGTTTGCACCTGTTCCACTAGCGTGTGCAGCTCCAAGTAATCTTCAAGGGTGTTGCGCGGGCGGGTGTAGAACTCCTCAAACTCGGCGTAGTCAGGAAAGCGTGCTGCCAGAGGGGATCCCTGGCGATGCAGGTAGCGCCACAAAATCCTAGGAACGACCGAACCGCCTAGGTGGCGGTGTAACTCCGCATGCAGTGCCATACTTCAAAGCTTCCCCCAGAGGCTCCCCTCACCGCCCGCCAAGGGCGGACCTGGCTTGGTTGTTAAGTACTATTTCTACTGTTATCCAACAGCGGCAGTCCTGTCCAGGCGCAATTGCGCAGGGTCGGCTAGCCGGGGGCCAGGTGATGAGGTTTCTAATAGCCAGGTTTGATGACCAGGTCAATGCTTGAGTCCTGGTCGAGCCCGGCCAGGGATCCCGGCAAACTAGGTAAAGAGCCTTAAGATAGTTCTGGAGGTTTGCTGAGCAGAGATACTCAGGAGCGATTCTGGTAAAAGGCTGTTGGCTGTAGCCGACGGCAATCCCCCTGGAAGGGTGTGGTATGAACTTAGCGTAACGAGGTTATCTTCATGGCGCTGCCCAGCTTGCACGAGTTTCCCTGGCTGACCACGGTCATCGTCTATCCGGTGGTGGCCGCCCTCTTCATCCCCTTGATCCCGGCGCCCGCTGGGGATCCCACTACCCGCGTCTACGCGCAAAAGTTGGCAGAACGGGTTCGCTGGTTTGCCCTCTTCATCGCGGTTACCGACCTGCTCATTTTGCTGGCTGGCTTCTATGTCGGCTATGACCCCAGCCAGACAAGCTTACAACTGCTGGAGCGCTACACCTGGGTGCCGCAGGTGGGGCTGAGCTGGTCGGTGGGGGCCGATGGCCTTTCCATGCCGCTGATCCTGCTCACGGCTTTTGTGACCACGCTTGCCATCTTGGCCGCCTGGCCGGTCACCCTCAAGCCGCGCCTGTTTTATTTTCTGATGTTGGCCATGTACGGCGGGCAGATCGGGGTGTTCGCCGTGCAGGACATGTTGCTCTTCTTCCTGATGTGGGAGCTGGAGCTGATCCCGGTGTATTTGCTCCTCTCCATTTGGGGGGGGTACAACCGCCTCTATGCGGCCACCAAGTTCATTCTCTACACCGCCCTCAGCTCCCTGTTTATCCTGGTGGCGGGCCTGGCCATGGCCTTCTACGGGGATCCCATCAGCTTTGACATGACGGATCTGGCCCACAAGGCCTATCCGCTGAGCTTCCAATTGCTGCTGTATGGGGCCTTCCTCATCGCCTACGGGGTGAAGCTGCCCGTCTTCCCTTTGCACACCTGGCTGCCCGATGCCCACGGCGAAGCCACGGCGCCGGTTCACATGTTGCTGGCCGGGATCTTGCTTAAGATGGGGGGCTATGCCCTGATGCGCATGAATGTGGGCATGCTGCCGGATGCCCACCTCTACTTTGCGCCGGTGCTGATCGTGCTGGGGGTGGTGAACATCATCTTTGCCGCCCTCACCTCCTTTGCCCAGCGCAACCTCAAGCGCAAGATCGCCTACTCTTCCATCAGCCACATGGGCTTTGTCCTCATCGGGATCGGATCCCTGACCGAAATCGGCATGAGCGGCGCCATGCTGCAGATGATCTCCCACGGGCTGATCGGGGCCAGCCTGTTCTTCTTGGTGGGGGCCACCTACGACCGCACCCACACGCTGGAGCTGGAGGAAATGGGCGGCGTCGGCCTGAAGATGCCCAAGATTTTCTCCATGTTCACCGCTTGCTCGCTGGCCTCTCTGGCTCTGCCGGGGATGAGCGGCTTTGTGGCGGAGCTGATGGTGTTCATCGGCATGGCCACCACCGATGCCTACTCCCTCCCCTTCCGGCTGGTGGTGGTCTTTCTGGCGGCGGTTGGGGTGATCCTGACTCCTATCTACCTGCTGTCGATGTTGCGGCAGATCTTCTTTGGCCCGGAAAACAAAGAGCTGACCGAACACGAGGAACTGGTGGATGCCGAGCCGCGGGAGGTGTTCATCATCGCCTGCCTGCTGATCCCCATCATCGGCATTGGGCTCTATCCCAAGCTGGTCACTAGCCTCTACGACCAGTCCACCAATGCCCTGGTGGCGCTGCTGCGCCAAGAACTCTCCTCTATTGGAGCGACGGTTGCCCAAGCTCCTGCTCTCTACAGCGCCGACTGAAATGGAGGCGAGGGAGGCTGGGGCAGCTTGTCAGCAAGGCGTGCCACTGGTCCAGCCGGTCTCGGCTTTTTTCTCACTGGGCACCGGAAGGGCTGGGGTTAGGCGAGTGCCCCGCCTGTGTATCTCCGCTGTGCTTGCCGCTCTCGTCAGCTCGAACCCGCATCCAACCAAACAACGTTTCGACCGTCAGTTGGATCCCTTGGGCAAACGCGGGAACGGGGATCAGCTCTTGCGGATCCTCATGCACGGTTGGCTGCTGTCCGGCAGGGTAGGCGAAAACGAGCCTTTCTTCGGGAGCTACGATCCACCCCATCTGGCAGCCGTGGGCCAAGCCGATCAAAATTTTCTTGACCAGCTTCATTTGATTTTGATCGGGACAGAGAATCTCGATCATCCAATCTGGGCAAAAGGGAATGAGATTTTGAATGGTGCCATCTTCATCCACAGGGATCCGATCCCAGGCGATCACAGAAATATCGGGCACAATCGCATAGCCGGCAAAAGTGCAGCGCAACTCTGGAAATGCCCACCCGAGGCGTTTGGGTTTGAGGTTTGCGTTGATAAAAGAAGTTAGCTCCCCCTGGAGTAGGCTGTGCTTTCCCTGTGGCATGGGCTTCTGGATGATCTCTCCCTCGATGAATTCACTGGCGGGTTGAGCTTCTGGCTGCTGCAGAAACTCTTCCAGGGTTAGGGGCTTGGCAGACAGACGAACCATGATTTCCTCCTCTCAAGTTGGTCTCTGACACAAAAAGGATTGAGGTTCAATCAGAACAGGTCCCTGTCGGGCTGTCGCCAAGCGGCTTGGCGGTCATAAGGGCTTTTGCCAGAAAATAACCCCATCAGCGGCCCCAAGATGGCCCCAAACACAAAGCCGCCCGCGTGGGCCCAGTAGGCGATCCCTCCCCCCTGCATGCCGATGTTGGTGGGCGTCTGCAGGCTGGCGATGCCGTAAAACGCCTGCTGTACAAACCAAAAACCCAAAAACACCCAGGCGGGAACGTAGACGGTTGTGATAAAAATGCCCAGGGGTACCAAAGTCAGGATCTCAGCTCGCGGGAAACGCAAGATATAAGCTCCCAACACCCCGGCAATGGCCCCACTTGCCCCCAGCGAAGGAATGGTGGATTCCATATCGAAAAACCACTGGGTTAGGGCGGCCAAGGCTCCACAAGTCAGGTAAAAAATGAGGTAGCGCACATGCCCCAAGCGATCCTCAACATTGTTGCCGAAAACCCACAAAAAGAGCATGTTGCCGCCAAGATGCAAAAAGCCCCCGTGCAAAAATTGCGAGGTAAATAGCGTTACCCATTCGGGGCGCAGCGAAGAGGTGGCCTCCCCCCGAAAGCTGGCCGTCAGTTCCGCTGGCACCACTGCCCACTCTCGGAAGAAAGCCGCCAGCTCTTGCGGTGATAGGGTAAGCTCATACACAAAAACCAGGATGTTGATAAGCACCAAAGCATAGGTAACGTAGGCAGTGCGGGTGGTTGGGTTGCGATCTTGCAGGGGTACCACAGTCGGGATCCGGTTAACATCACCCTCTAGCCTACCCTGCTGCGCCTTCTCAGGCCCAACTTGGGGCTACACTAGGGTAGTTTGTCGGTGGGATCCCTAAACTGCAAAGGGGTTTTGGCCGTCCCCCCGCAGCCGACGCTGGATTTGGAGGAGTGGATCGATGTTTGAGGTCGAGAGCCGAACTGCCCCGCTCAAGTTCTTGATTGTCGAGGATCATCCCGAGGTCGCCCAAAACAATTGCGAATGGCTGCAACGGCTTGCAGCCGATGCTCAGTGCATCGCAGTCTCCAACCCGATGGACGCCATCCTGCGCCTGCAGCGGGAACAGCCGGACTTGGTAGTAGCCGACTTGCTCTACGGCCAAACCAGCGGCGAACAGTCTGCCGAGCCGGGCCTAGAGTTCTTGCGCCATATTTTCGAGAACTACCCCACCCTGAACGTGATGGTTTATTCCAGCGAGCCGCTGCTGCTAACTCCCCTGGTGGGCCTAATCAGCAAGCACCAGGGCGGATTTGCCGCCGTCAACAAAATGGAGCGGCGCAGTGTCTTCTTGGAAGGAGCCAAAAGTGCCCTCAATGGGGAATTGCGCATGCCGCGAGAGTTGCGCGGCTTAACAAAGCTGACGGAGCGGGAAATCGAGGTCTTGAACCTGCTCTGCAAAGAGGCCCTCACCGACCAGGCCATCGCCGACCGCATTCACACGAGCAAAAAAACCGTACAAAACTGTATTCAAAGGCTCAAAGAGAAACTGGATATCTTTGGCTCTGAAGATGAGATCAACGCTCGCGTTGCCATGTGTATGGCAGCCGTTCAGAAAAAGCTTATCCAGTGGTAGTTCATTTAACCTCGCGTAAGAGTAGACAGAGAGGGTAGAATATCTTCTCGAAAGGGAACCTCGTTTTGATTTACCCTCTCCAGCTCAGCCAACATGAGAGGGTTGACGCGATTCAGATAGGGGATTAGCACCTGCTTTAGCCTGGGGCGGTAGAAACGGTGGTAGCTATACACGGGAGTGGCTGGAAATCCCCGCCGAATCTTGTGGGATCCTCCAGCTCCGGGATCAAAGTTGCGGATCCCTTCGCGGATGGCTAGGGCAATCGGCTCGTAGTAGCACACATTAAAGTGCAAGAACTTCACCTCTTCTCGGCAGCCCCAGTAGCGCCCAAAGAGGCGATCCCCTTTGCGGACGCAAAAAGACATCCCCACAATTTCTGTATTTCGTTCCCCGGCCACCAGCACCAGCCGCTGCCGGTAGTTGGGATAGAGAGATTCGAAAAAGCGGCGGTTGAGATATTTGCTCCAGTTCCAAAATTGGGCGCAGGTGTTGCTGTAAAAGTCGTACATGAGAGAGAGAAGGCGCGGCGTGATCTCCTCTCCGGTGTAGATCTTGAGTTCTATGCCGCTTTTTTCCATGGCGGCCCGCTCTCGCTTGATGTTGCGCCGCTGGTTGGCGTTGAACTGGCTCAAAAAGTCTTCGTAAGAGCGATAGCCGGGATTGTGCCACTGGTAGTTGTGGGTAATTCGGGGAGTCAATCCATCGGCCTCCAGTTGGGCCCGCCAGTCTAAGTCCACATAGAGCAGGCTGAACAGCGAAATATCATTGTCCTGGCAGAAGCGATCGATAGCAGCCAGCATCGACGGCCACACCTCTGCTTCCGAGTAGTCGGGATGGACGAGAATGCGATAGCCGGTGGCCGGCGTAAAAGGGGCCATGCCGATCAGCTTGGGGTAGTAGCGTTCTCCCAGTTGGTTGGCAACCGCAGCCCACTCTTGGTCGAAGACAAATTCGCCCTGGCTATGGCTTTTCAAATACAAGGGGGCAGCGGCGATGAGTTGCCCATCCGACTCCACCAACAGGTGACAGGGCAACCACCCCGTGTTGCGGCTGGCACAGCCGGAGGCTTCTAGGCTGTGCAGCCACTCGTACTCCAAAAAAGGAGAGGTGCGCTCCGTCTGCAGCGCTTGCCAGGCAGATGCTGGGATCCCGCGAATATCGTGGCACCAGCGCAATTTCAAACCGGTTGACATTTGCCTGTCCGGATAGACCAACTTGCCCTGCCGCGGCTGGGAGGGGATCCCCCCTCTAAGCTCAACCTAGGATGGAATCCCTGCGCCTCAAGGGTCCCATAGACGAAAGCCAGGCAACTGCTCTTTGCCCAGCCCAAAGCTTTCCCAGCGCTAGACCGTGCTTTTGTTAAGTTATTTTATTCGGGATCCCTGGGCTCGTAGTAGCGGTTGGCCAGCTCGAGAGCCATCTGAAACTTCTGCTCACGGGTGAGGTCGGCTCGCCGGGCGATCTGGGCAAAGCGGTTGACGTCTGGGGGCAAGAAGTCGAAAGGACGCTGTTCCCGCACAATATCTACGACCAAATCGCAAAGGGCCTGCTGGTAATCGTTGTAAAAAATTTCTCCCAAAGCCTTGAGGCGGCCATCGGGCACCGGATTGTTAAAGTCAATGGCCTGTAGCTCCCCTTGTTCGTCGATAAACAGCTCCACCGAGTTCATTTCATAGCCCAACGCCCGATTGATGATCCGGCAGGTGTCGATAACTTTTTTGCCCATCTCCGGCGTGAGAAACTCTGGATCGAACAGATATTCGCTGGCATCGAACTTGCGAAAGATGTATTTAATTGGGATGATCTTTCGGCCAATACAGAGAGCGCGAATCTGCCAGGGATAAGGACTTTTAACCTTCTCCTGGAGCATCATCACCTGGGATCCGGAGCGGTCGTAAAAGTAGAGAAGCTGCTCCATGTTGTAGGCGATTTCGACTCCGATGGCCTCCCGTCCCTCTGCCGGCTTGATCACGATTGGCCAGCCGAGATCTTCTGCCATCCCCTGCCAATCGAAGAACTTGTGATACTTAAAATCTTCGGCTTTCAAAGCTGGGGCCTCCTTGGGGGGCAGAATGTAAGTTTTGGGGATGGAGATCCCCAGCTCTTTGACCACCATGTAGGCGGCATCTTTGTTGCGCAGGTAGTAGTAAAAGCTGAAGGGGTTGTTGATGATGTACACCCCCCTGAAGGCAAAGCCCATGAACAGGCCGATGGCCTGGGGGTAAAGGTAGCTGAAGCGGTCTAGGATGAGGCGGTACTTGGTGCGGTAATCCAGGTTCACCTCGTGAATGGTGACATGTTCCGCCCGGATCTTGTAGGCTTGGCCGTTGCGGGCTTGAATGGGGGGAAGGGCGTTGAGACGGGCCAGGGTGTCGTCCCCAAAAGGCTCGCTGAAGTGCAGGCTGCCAACCCAGTAGTCTTCGATCATCCAGGCTCTCTCATCAAAAGCTCTCTGACTCCTCTGCAAGGGATCCTAGGCGAAGGCGCGGATTTGCGCTTGCCAGGTGGGCCAGTCGTGATCCCCTTCCCATACCTCCAGGTGATGGGGGATGTCGTTGCGGCGGAGGACTTCTGCCAGGCGCAGATTGTCGTTGAGGCAGTGGTCGCGGTGGGCGGTGAGCAGTTTTAGCTCGGTGTTGCGCCCGCCCAGCTGATCCCAGAGTTGTCGGCTCATGTTGGACAGGTAGGCCAAGGGGTTGATGAAATACAGCTCCTGTTCCGCCTGTTGGGGATCCCAGCCGGTGACGGAGCCGAGGGCCGCCACATCGTAGGGCCCCCCCAGCGCCAGACAACGGCGCACCAGGCCAGGGTGCCGGCAGGTGAGGTTGACGGCGTGGGTGGCCCCCAGAGAGAAGCCTGCCACCACCAGAAAGTCATTTTGCGCTTCTGCTTTGGCGTAGGGGATCAGCTCTTCTACCCAGTGTTGCTCCAACAACAGCCAGCGATCCCGCCGCTGGGGCACGTCCAGCTCGCGGTTGAACAAGGCCTCCCAATCGAGGGTTTCCACGCAAAAGGCCTGCAAATAGCCCTGCTCCAAGTGATGGCCGAGGCTGGCGATAATGCCGCGATCTTCCAGATCGAAAAAACGCCCATTGCTGGTGGGCAGGCAGATGAGCGGGTAGCCGCGATGCCCAAAGTGGAGCATCTCCATTTCTCGGCCCAGAACCCGGGAGGCAAAGCGCAGATAACGGCGAGGGTAGGACATCGGATCCCTGGACAATCACTGAACCTCAGCCGGCTTTTGCAGCCGCCGTTGAGACGGGTGGCAACGCGAGCGCCAGAACGGCTGACAACTCCCCCGTGGCCTGCGTCTTTCAAGCGATCCCAAGAAATTTTAGGAGATTTCGGAGAACAAATCCTTGAGGGCAGTGCGGGCGGCCAAGTGCTTGCGGGTGGACTCGAGGATCTCGGCTTCCCGCCGCAGGCGATTTTCGGTGCTGACCATTTCCAGCAGCGCTTGCTGCTCCCGGGGAGCCCCGTGAAAGTGGCTGGCAACCCAGTAGGATAACTCTATCGGGGTAGTGGGCAGTCGCTCCGGCAGCTCCGTCTCCCGCTCCATTAGCTTGCCGGAGAGGCGCACCACATCCTGAAGTAGGGTGGAAACCTGCTGCACCAAGCCCTGCAAATCCGCAGTGGTCGGCTCATCCTCAATCCACTCCACCAGCCCCACCCGGAAGGGCTTTTCCCGCACGTAGTTCAACACCCGGAAGCGCTGCTGCCCCAAGGTCAAAATGTCCATGCGGTCATCCGGCAACCGCTGTACCTGCAACACCTCGGCACAACAGCCCACCCGCACCGGGGATCCCGTCTGGGGATCGAACATCAGCACCCCGAAACGGCGATCCGTCTCCAGGATGGTGTTGATCATCATGCGATAGCGGTACTCGAAAATGTGCAGCGGCAGGGGGCGGCCCGGAAACAACACCACCTCTGGCAGGGGAAACAGGGGTAGCTCACGTACGTCCACAGAAGAGGAAGGCATAAGGCTTTGCTTTTTGCGCTACTGAGTCTAGTTTAGCGATCTCGACGGAGCCACACCGACCGATTCCTAAGCAAAGCGGTGGTGCCAAAGGGTGATGGCGATGGCCAGGGCATCGGCAGCATCGTCGGGGCGGGGCAGGCTGGGCAGATTGAGCTCGCGGGCCACGGCGGCTTGCACGGCCTGTTTGTCAGCGCGCCCGTAGCCCGTCAGGCTTTGCTTCACCTGGGCAGGGGTGAACTCCACCGGCACCAGATGATACTGGGCCAGGACGAGTAGGATCACCCCCCGCGCCTGGGCGATGGGGATGGTGTTGCCCATTTTGTAGAAGAAGAGCTTTTCCAACCCCACCTGATGGGGCTGAAACTGGCGCAGCAGCTCCTTTAGATCCTCGTAGAGGGTTTGCAGCCGTTCCGGGATTGATTGCTCCCCAGGGGTGCTGATGACTCCGTAGTCCAGGGAGCGAAGTCCGCCGGCACCTGCCAGGATGCAGCCAAAACCCACCGTCCCCAACCCCGGGTCGAGGCCGAGGATACGCTGCTCAGGGGTGGGGTCTGAGGACTCCGTCCCGCTGACGCGAGAGGACTCCGTCCCGCTGACGCGAGAGGACTCCGTCCCGCTGACGCGAGAGGACTCCGTCCCGCTGACGCGATCAGGCAGGGGGTCTCTCCTTGCCGGCAGAGGCGTCCGGCGTGGCATGGTCGGTGTACAAATAGGTCAACCCCGAGATCAGAGTGAGGGCCACCGCCACCCAAAAACAGGGGATCCCGATAGGCCAGTTCAGGATCAGCAGGGCAATGGCCAGGATTTGGGCGACCGTCTTGGCTTTGCCCCAGAGATTGGCGCCGCGGATTTGGCTTTGGTTGGCCCGCCAGCCGGCGATGGCCAGCTCTCGCCCCACCAACAAAAACACTCCCCAAGCGGGGATCCGCCCCAGCTCCAGCAGGCTCAGCAGCGGGGCCAGCACCAGCAGCTTGTCCACCAGGGGATCCAGAACCTTGCCCACATCGGTCACCAGCCCATAGCGGCGGGCCAAGTGGCCGTCCAGCCAATCAGTTGCCGCCGCCAGCAAAAACGCCCAGAAAGCCAGCCCTTGCCCCAGCGGGGATCCCAGGCCCAGCCCCAGCAGAATCAAAGGGATCCCTCCAAGGCGCAGCAAGGTGATGGCGGTGGGCAGGTTGAGCCACGCCGGCTTGGGAACTAGGACTGGGCTGGTAGGGTTCACCTCGACCTCCTTGACGACCTCGACTACCGATAGCGGCCTAAGCGCTCGGTGAGCAGGCGGTAAAACTCCTCGGCATCCACCCCAAAAGCTACCTGCACATTGGCGGGGCGGCCACTCAGCCCCCAGCGATCCACCACCGTCCGGCCCAGATTGAGGGGGCTAGCCGTCTCCACCTCCACGTAGCAGGGCTTGAGCTCGAACAACTGCGGCTGCAGCAGGTAGGCGACTACACAGGGATCGTGCAGCGGCCCCCCCGGCAGGCCGTAGCGCCGGATGTCGAACTTGCCGTAGAAGGCGAGCATGTCGGCCACCGTCTGGCCTACCCGCGTGCCGAGGGCGCGGATCCGCTCGATCCGCTCCGGCGTACTGAGGACTTGCTGGGTAACGTTCAGGCCCAGCATCACCACCTCGGGGATCCCGGCGCTGAGCACGATCTGAGCAGCATGGGGATCGGTGAAGATGTTGAACTCGGCGGCCGGGGTGGTGTTTCCCTCAAAGGCAGATCCCCCCATGAACACCAGACGTCGGATGCGCTCCACGATGCGGGGCTGCTGCACCAGGGCTACTGCCAAGTTGGTCATCGGGCCCAGCAGCGCCAGGGTAACCGGCTCCTGCGCCGCCATCAAGGTCTCGATCAGGTACTGCACGGCGTGCAGGGATCCCAGCGGCATCTGGGGCTCCGGCAAGTTGGCCCCGTCGATCCCGCTTTTGCCATGCACCTCTTCGGCAGTCTGCAGCGGGCGCAACAGCGGGCGGGGACAGCCGGCATAGACTGCCATCTGCGGGCAGCCGGCCAGCTCGCAGATCTGCCGGGCGTTGCGGCTGGTTTTTTCCACAGAGACATTGCCGGCCACCGTGGTAATGCCCAGCACCTCTAGCTCCGGCGAAGCCATCGCCAGGAGCAGGGCCACCGCGTCGTCTTGGCCGGGGTCGCAATCGATGATCAGGGGCACCATAGGGCTCCCAGAGGCCTTTCACCCCTAGTGTAGGCGGCAATGGCACGCTGATACATTTACGCTGAACACTGCTGAACATCACTGTTCAACTATGCAGCGATAGCATTCTGCTTGTTTCCATTCGCGTTAGCGGGACGGAGTCCAAACAGAATGGCGGTATCCCGCAAAGCTTTGAGTAGAATACCCAAAGCGCAGTTTCCGTGTCGTCTTACTACCAATTTTCTGCTTTGCTTTGGCTACCATGTTGGCAGACTCGAAAGTAAACAGAAAGATCAACTGGTAGTAATCCGTACTGAACATATTATACATTATTTTCAGTATAGTTGAGCTTATTATTGACTAGAGTCATGCTCTCTTTGAGTCTCCCTTGGCTGACTCTGAAGGCCAAGGCAGATTCCGGTCAGGTTTAAGAAGATTTAAGATCGAAGGCGGTTCTTATCGTTTTCTATCCTTATTGAAGCCCGACACCCACCCACTGCACATCAGCCTTTTGCTCGACTGGGAGCCGCCTGCTGGAGAGCCGCTGGCGGCAGAGGCTTTGTTGTCGCCAGAACGCTTTGTGGCTGAGGTCTTCCAGGATCCGGAAGCCTTTCTGGAGGCTCTGCGAGGGGAGGAAAACCATCCGGACTGCCTGGTGCTGCTGGTGGAAGCGACGCGGCTGGACAAGCTGGAGGCGTTGGGCTGTCAGCTTTGCAAGCAGGGACTGTTGCTGCCGACAGTGGTGGCCATTGTGTCGGAAGAGCTCAAACCGGAAGGCGGCGCCAGCCGCTCCGGCGAAGCGTCCTCCCCCCCTGTTCCTCCGGGGGCGAGAGCTCTGCTCAAGCGGGAGCGGTTTTTCTACCACAACGCCACTCTGGTTCGCCTCGTCTCGCCGTCAGAGCTGTTGCCGCCAAAGGGATCCCAGGCCACTCCTTCTGCTTCTCCCTTGGAGCTGCTGATCAACCGAGCCATTGCCCTGTTTCTCCAGATTTCCCCCACCTGCAGCCTGCCTGCAGCAAACCCTCACCCCAAGGATCAGCCCTACCTGCTCTACACGCACCAGCAGCAGCGGCGGCTGGCGGAAAAGCTGCGGGAACGCCTCGGCTACGCCGGCGTGTACTACCATCGGGATCCGGAGCTGTTCTACCGCCACCTGCCCCCCGACGAGCAGCAGGCCCTCATGCGGCGGCTGCGTAACCTTTACCAGGCTATTGTCCTGGAGTATTTTCAATCTCCTGAGACCGTCAATGCCCGCATCGACGAGCTGGTGGCCCTTGCCTTTTTTGCCGACATCGGCGCCGCCCAACTGTTGGAGCTGCACATGAACCTAATGGAGGATTTTGCCAAACAACTAAAACTGGAGGGTCGCAGCGAAGAGATCCTGCTGGATTACCGCCTCACTCTCATCGACGTGATGGCCCACCTGAGCGAAATGTACCGCCGCTCCATTCCCAAATCTGCCCCAAGGGATCCCTAGGTTATGTCCACTCGCAAAGCCTATGTCCTCAAGCTCTACGTGGCGGGCAATACCCCCAATTCTCTGCGCGCCCTCAGCACCTTGCAAGACATTCTGGAAAAAGAGTTCCGCGGCGTGTACAGCCTGAAAGTCATCGACGTCTTGAAAAATCCGCAACTGGCAGAGGAAGATAAGATCCTGGCAACACCGACCCTGGCCAAAATCCTGCCGCCGCCGGTGCGGAAGATTATCGGCGATCTGTCCAACCGAGAGAAGGTGCTCATCGGCCTAGATCTGCTCTACGAAGAATTGGACGAAGAGGCTTAGGACAGGTTTTAGGGGAGAGAGGGGCATGAACCAACCATTGGAACCTTCTGAGTCAGAAAAGCTGCAAGGTAACGCCGCGGAGGGGATCCCATCGACCTACTTCCTGGGCGGGCCCGAGCCGCGGGGGATCCCGAAAAAACAGACGGGTATCGAGGGTTTTGAAGACATCAGCCACGGCGGGCTGCCCCTGGGCCGCACCACCTTGGTCAGCGGTACCTCCGGCACCGGCAAAACTCTGTTTGCCCTGCAGTTTCTCTACAACGGCATTGTCAAGTACCAGGAGCCAGGGATCTTTGTTACTTTTGAGGAGACCCCTGCCGACATCATTCGCAACGCCGCCAGCTTCGGCTGGGATCTGCAGGCCCTCATCGACAAGGGGCAGCTCTTTATTCTGGATGCTTCGCCGGATCCGGAGGGCTACGAGGTAAGCGGCAATTTCGATTTGTCGGCCCTCATCGAGCGCATCCAATATGCCATTCGCAAATACAAAGCCAAGCGGGTGGCCATCGACTCGGTAACGGCCATCTTTCAGCAGTATGAGCCGGCGGGCGTGGTGCGGCGGGAGCTGTTTCGCCTGACAGCCCGCCTCAAGCAGGCCAACGTCACCACGGTCATGACCACCGAGCGCACTGAGGAGTACGGCCCCATCGCCCGCTATGGGGTGGAGGAGTTCGTCTCCGACAACGTGGTGATCCTGCGCAACATCCTGGAGGGGGAGAAGCGGCGGCGTACCATCGAGATCCTGAAGCTGCGGGGCACCACCCACATGAAGGGGGAATATCCCTTCACCATCACCAACGAGGGGATCAACATCTTCCCGCTGGGAGCGATGCAACTGACGCAGCGCTCTTCCAACGTGCGCGTCTCTTCCGGCATCGAGAAGCTGGACGAGATGTGCGGCGGTGGCTTTTTCAAAGACTCGATTATCTTGGCTACCGGCGCCACCGGCACAGGCAAGACCTCGCTGGTGAGCAAGTTCCTCGAGCGAGGCTGCCTAAATGGGGAGCGCTGCATCCTGTTTGCCTACGAAGAGTCGCGGGCCCAGCTTGCCCGCAATGCCTCTTCCTGGGGCATCGACTTTGAGGAGTTTGAGCGGCAAGGCCTCCTTAAGATCATCTGCGCCTACCCCGAGTCCGCCGGCCTGGAAGACCACCTGCAGAAGATCAAAACCGAGATGATGGCCTTCAAGCCCTCCCGCATGGCCATCGACTCGCTGTCGGCGCTGGCGCGGGGTGTGAGCCAAAATGCTTTTCGACAGTTTGTTATCGGCGTAACCGGCCTGGCCAAGCAGGAGGAGATCACCGGCTTTTTCACCAACACCACCGATCAATTCATGGGATCCCATTCCATTACCGAGTCGCACATCTCCACCATCACCGACACAATCATTCTGCTGCAGTATGTGGAGATTCGCGGCGAGATGGCACGGGCGCTCAACGTCTTTAAAATGCGGGGATCCTGGCATGACAAGGGCATCCGCGAGTACCTCATCTCGGATTCGGGGATTCAAATTCGCGATTCCTTCCGCGGCTACGAGCGGATTATCAGCGGATCCCCGACCCGCATCAATGTGGATGAGAAGAACGAGCTCTCTCGAATTGTGCAAAATGTCCAATCTTTGGACGAGTAGGGGCTTGGGCTTGACCGGCGCCAACTGCCCCTAACATTTTGCAACCATAGGTTTTTGGCTGCGTGCATCCGCCAGGGGCTCCTTTGTTCAGCGATCTTCCCGACTTTTTCCCTCAACCCAAGAGCAGCTCTTCTCCCACGCCCATCTCGGCCATCGGCGAGGCGGGGCTGTTGCAGATCGTGCAGCGCTACTGTCCTGCCCAGGTGGTGGGAGACGACGGGGCGGTGTTGCCCGCTCCTGAGGGGCAGTTGGTGGTGAGCACCGATGTCTTGGTGGAGGGGGTTCACTTTAGCGACGTGACAACCCCGGCCCACGCGGTGGGCTGGCGGGCGGTGGCGGCCAATCTCTCGGATCTGGCAGCGATGGGATCCCGTCCGCAGGCGTTGGTGGTGGGCTTGGGCCTGCCGGGATCCACGCCGGTGGCTTGGGTAGAGGAGCTCTACGAAGGGATGCGGGCCTGCTGTGCCCGTTGGGGAGCAGAATTGGTGGGGGGGGATCTGTGTCGGTCGCCGCAGCGGTTTGTGGCGATCACGGCCCTGGGATCGGTGCAGCCGGGGCGGGCGATTGAGCGCAGACGGGCTCAGCCGGGCGATTGGCTGGTGGTCACAGGGCCCCACGGCGACGCGCGGGCCGGCCTGGAGCTGCTGCTCCATCCCGAACAGGGATCCTCAGCCACGGCAGCACAGCGGCAGCAGTTGATCAGAGCCCACCAATACCCGCGCCCGCGCTTGGATGTTCTGTCCCTTTTGGAAGCGCTCCCCGGTCCTCTGCGCCTGGCCGGCATGGACACCAGCGATGGCTTGGCGGACGCCCTGGTGCAGGTGTGCCAGAGCAGTGGGGTAGCGGCGCGGATCGCGGCGGAGCGGATCCCGATTTCGGTGGCTTTGCGCCAGGCGTTCCCGGCCCAAGCTTTGGAGTGGGCGCTTTATGGGGGCGAAGACTTTGAGCTGCTTCTCAGTGCCGAGGTGTCGGTGGCCAAGCATCTGTTGGAAAAGTTGCCAGGAGCCGCCTGGATTGGGGAAGTAACCGGCTGGGATCCGCAGGGGACGGTGCGGTTGCAGGACGGGCAAATCCTCAGCCGCCAGCAGGCCTTCCAGCACTTTTGAGCCTGTCTGAAAAACTCACTGGCCACCTAGGCCGCTCAAAACTGCCCAAAGTTGAAAACCAAGCTACTCGAGTCGGAAAGGAAACCGGAACTGGGATTGGGTAACCTGGAAGTGTAGAGAAAACCGCAAAAGGACAAACCTCGGCCCGAAAAGGCCGCGGGCACGTGCAGAACTTCGGAGAATTGGAGACTTCTGGATGAAAGCTATCTTAGCAGCAGCCGCGATCGGTTTGGCAGGGATCCCTCTGCTGGCCCCCTTGCCAGGAGAGGCCCAGCCGCTTTTCCAATTGGGTGCCTACCGCCTTGAGCAGGGGACGATTATTCCCGTCGGCAGCCTCAGCAGCGAAGGGCCGCAATACTTTTACCCCGACACCATCTACCCGCTGGAGGTGGCCGTCACGCAAAACATTTTCGACAACCAGGGGCGTTTGGTGATCCCGGCGGGCAGCCGCGTTTTTGGGCAAATGGAACCGGCACCGGGCGGATCCCGCTTTGTTGCCACCTCCATCGTCCTCGGCGGTCGCACCTATAGCCTGCAGGCCTCTTCCGGCATCCTCCACGACGAGAAGGATCCCCGCCAGTATTCGGCTGAGGCCATCGCCCAGGATGCAGCCATCGGGGCAGTCGCAGGCACCCTTTTGGGAGCCATCAGCGGCGGCGTCTCGGCGGGCAATGTTCTAGGCGGGGCAGTGGCTGGCGTGGTGGTGGGCAATGTAACCGCTCCCCAGGTGGTGGTGCTGCGCCCCGGCCAGTCGTTTAATCTGACTTTGGAAGCGCCGCTCACCCTGTAATCCCCGGCTTCTGTTCCAAGGCAGGGGTGGAGATCCGGCAACTTGTGATTCACTGGATCAGCAAGTTGTGGATCCCGTGTCTCTATGCCTGCAGAATCCAAGTCCACTCCTGTCCTGCACACCACGGAGCACACGTTCAACGCCGGGGGAAAGTCCTTCCCCTACAGGGCGGTGGCCGGCTGGCAGACCCTCTTCCGGCGGGAAAAGCCGGTAGCCGAGATCTTCCACGTCGCCTATCTGAGGCAGGAGGTTGACTCCCGACAGCGGCCTCTCACCTTCGTCTTCAACGGCGGGCCGGGGGCGGCCTCTGCCTATTTGCACATGGGATCCCTGGGGCCGAGACGCCTCCGCTTTGGGCCCAACGGCAGCTTGCCGCCCTCGCCAGTGCAACTGGTGGATAACGGCGAAAGTTGGCTGCTGTTTTCTGATTTGGTCTTTGTCGATCCGGTGGGGACGGGGTTCAGCCGCGCCCTGCCCAAGGAGTCTCAAGACGTCAAAAGTTCTCAGGAAAAATCCGATCCGGCGGCCAAGCCCACCCAGGCGGAGGAAAAGGAAGACGAGCCCCCCAAGGAGGCTCCCTTTTGGGACGTGGAGCGGGATTTGCAATCCTTGGGCGAGTTTATCCAGGGCTTCCTCTCGCGCTACAAGCGCTGGCTCTCTCCCATTTTCATTGCCGGCGAGAGCTACGGGGGCTTTCGGGTGGCGCGGCTGGCCAAGGAGCTGCAAGCCAAGTTTGGCGTGGGCCTGTCGGGGGCTATTCTCATCTCGCCGGCCATCGAGTTCGGGCTGCTGGAGACCACCGATTACAACCTCAGCACCTGGGCAATGCTTTTCCCCTCCTATGTCGCCACAGCAGCCTATCATGGGCGGTGTGGCTGGGGGGAGGATTTGCAGATCCTGCTGCCCAAAGCAGAAGGCTTTGCCCGCCAGCGGCTGTTGCCCCTCTTGGCCATGGGAGAGGCGATGCCAGAAGCGGAGCGGCAGGCCATCTACGCGGAGATGGCGGCAGGGATCGGACTCTCGCCGGAGTATGTGGCCCACAAGGGGGGGCGGATCGACCCGGCCAGCTTTGCCCGCGAGCTGTTGCGCTCCCAGCGGCTGGTGCTGGGGCTCTACGACGCCTCTGTAGCCACCGTGGATCCCTTTCCGGATCGGCCTACCTTCGAGGGATCCGATCCCACCTTAGATGGGGTAGATCGCCTGTTTACTGCCGCCATCAACAGCCACCTGCGGGAGACCCTGCAGGTGGACACGGAGCTGACCTATCACCTCCTGAACCTAGAGGTGTTCAAGTCCTGGCGCTTCGCCCCCAAGGGGGAGCTCAAGCAAGGGTTCATCGGCGCCATGGACGAGCTGCGCAGCAGCATGGCCCTCAACCCCCACATGCGGGTGAGCATTCACCACGGCTTCTACGACCTGGTCACCCCTTACTTTGCCTCCAACCACCTGGTGGATTTGATGAAGCTGGATCCCCGCCTCAAGGCCAACCTCACCCTGCGCCACTACCGCGGCGGCCACATGTTCTACACCTGGGATCCCTCGCGGGCCGAGTGGTTTGCCGAAATGGCTGAGTTTTACCGAAAGGCCGTTTCCAGCTCGGGGATCCCTGCGTGATGGGCAATCCCAACCCCGCCTGCCTACTGCCGCAGCCAACGGGTGGTGCCGTCTTTTTGGTCGATAAGGGTGATCCCCAGAGCCTTTAACTGCTCCCGAATGCGATCGGCTTCGGCAAAGTTTTTCGCCTTGCGGGCCGCCGTGCGTTGGGCCACCAGCTCTTCAATCCGCGCGTCTTCAAGGGGTGGAAGCTTGGCCAGTTCCCCGTTGGCGGCAGCTTTCTCGGATCCCTGGGCAGGCTGGGGCCAGCAGAAGCCCAGCGTGGCCAAGATCTCCAGCAGGGCGGCGCCCTTCTGCCTCAGCAAGTGCGGCTGCAGGTGGGTGTGGCCCTGGTGGGTCAAGAGGTTGTGCTCGCGGATCAGTTCCTTGGCCAGCTCAAAGGCAAGAGCCAGCGCCCCAGGGGTGCCGAAGTCGTCGTCCATGGCCGTCTGGAAAGCCCTCATCGCCTCGGAATCGGGGGATCCCCCTTGGCCAAACTGCTGGGCGCAGTGGATCCCTTTTTGGAGAGTCTCCCAGCCGTGGCTGGCCGCCTCCATTGCTGCTTCAGTGAGGTCAATCGGGCTGCGGTAATGGGTCTGCAGCAGGAACAGCCGCAGGGCCATGGGGTGATAGAGGGCAAGGGCCTGTCGTAGGGTGGTGAAGTTGCCCAAAGATTTGGACATCTTCTGGCCGTTGACGTTGACAAAGCCGTTGTGCAGCCAGTACTTGGCCAGCGGCTTGCCGGTAATTGGCTCGGATTGGGCCAGCTCGTTCTCGTGGTGGGGAAAAATGAGGTCTGCCCCACCAGCGTGAATGTCGATGTGATCCCCCAGAGTCTCTCGCACCATGGCCGAACACTCGATGTGCCAGCCCGGTCGCCCCCAACCCCAAGGGGACTCAAACCCCGGCTCGGAAGGGGGGGCCGCCTTCCAAAGGGCAAAGTCAAAGGGATCCCGTTTGCCAGCGCCCTCTTCTCCCACCCGGCCGCTGGCCCCTGCCTCCAGCTCCTCCAGCTTGCGACCGGAGAGCTGGCCGTAATCCGGGAACTTACGGACGGCATAGTAGACATCGTAAGCAGGAGTCTCCCCCTGAGGGGCGAGGGGATCCCGTACCCGGTAGGCAAAGCCCTTGAGCTCCAGCGATTGGATCAGCTCGAACATGGCCCGCAGCGATCGGGTTGCCCTGGGGTAGAGATCGGCCCGCTTGATGTTGAGGCGATCCATATCTTGGAAATACTCGGCGATGAAGCGTTCCGCCACCGCCTGCATCGACTCGCCCCGCTCTAAGGCCCGCTTGAGGATCTTGTCGTCCACGTCGGTAAAGTTCTGCACATACTTCACCCGGTAGCCGCGGCACTCCAGGTAACGACGCACCATATCCCACACCACATAGGTGCGCGCGTGGCCGAGATGGCAGAGGTCGTAAACCGTGACGCCGCAGACGTACATCCGCACCAGCGGCTTCTCCCCGCCCGCCGCCTCGTCGGCAGAAATGGACTCAGAGCCACCGAAGGGTTGAAACACTTCCTTACGGCGAGTCAAGGTGTTGTAGACAACCAAAGTCATGGAGAATCCTGGTTTGTAGTTTCAGCTACAGCAAAGCGGGCTTTATCTTCCAGATCGGCACGGTGGCACACTCTGTTCTACATCGGATAAGGCTCGACAAAATCTCAACAGGCCGAAGGCTGAAATCATTGTGGGACAAGCATTTTAGCTGAAGTTACCTGCAAAGACTTGTCTAGATTTATTAACTACGGTACTCTAACCTGAGTGCGAACCAACGTATTCATTATCGAACTGCGCTTGGGCTTCACCGGCCTCGGTGGAGCTTGCAGCAAGGGGCCGCTGGCCTCAATTTTGACATCTTCTCTTTCACTCTAGTGTCAGCCTGTTGGTGTGAGGATGCCCCAAAGATTGACGTTCTCAGATGCCCAGGGGAGGGAGCTGGACATCCATAGCGCTGCCGTGAGCACCCTTTCTCCGCCCAAGGATCCGGCAGGGATCCCGACCGCTCAGGAGCGGGCTGCCGAGGGGGGAGAGCCGGCACTTCTGTCTGCCCCGTCAAGACTCCGGTGGGCTGGCTTAGCCCTTTCTCTCAGCTTAACGGGCCTGGTGTGGCTCCTGAAGCTGGAGGCCGATCCCCACGCCGATGCCCTGGAAGAGTCGGGGCCGGCCCCCTCCGATGAGCCAGCCGAGCTAGAAAATCCAGATCCCTCGACCTTGGCTCCGGCGCGACGGGGCTACCCGAGGTGGGCCACCGGCCTCTTGCTCATGCTGGGCTTGGCGGGGGTGGCCACGCTGCATCAACGCCAGCTTTCTCGTCACCCTTGGGGATCCCGGCTAGCGGAGCCGATTCCGCCCTCGGTGCACACGCTGTCCGGCGCCCTGCAGCAGAACTACGAGCAAAAAAAAGCCCAACTGCGGCAAGCCTTCGAGGCGGGCCAGATCCCGACTGGGGAAGGGCCCCGAGGCATTCTCGAGCATGAGGTGCAGCCGGGGGAAACCCTCTGGCATCTGACCCAGATGTACCAGCTCGATGCCGCCGCCATCACTGTCTCCAACGGCATTCAAGCCAGTACGCCGCTGCGGCCAGGGCAGAAGCTGCTGATCCCCAGCCAGCCGGGATTGATCTACAGCGTCAAGCCGGGAGATACACTGGAAGACATTGCCAACCGCTACCGGGTTCCGCAGCAGCGGATCATCGAGGCAACTCCCCTGGATCGGCCTGAGTATCTGCGCATTGGCCAACGACTGCTCATCCCCGGCGATGTGGGCGAGCTGATCCGGCGCGAGAACGAGATGCTCGCCCGCCGCGAGGCAGAAGAACGCCGCCGCCAGGAAGAGGAAGCCCAGGAACAAGCTCGATTACAGGCCGAGCAGCAACGCCAGGCCCAGCAGATGCAGCAAGAACGACAGGCCCTCTTGGCCGGTGGCTCGCTGGTCCACACGGTGGGAGCTGGCGACACCATCGAGCGGATTGCCGCTCGCTATGGGGTGACGCAGCGGTCGATCATCCAGGCTAACCACTTGCGCAATCCCCACTGGCTACGCATTGGCCAACGCCTGACAATTCCGGCGCCTGGCACGCAGCCCGCCCCGCCGGCCCCCGGGCGACGAGCCCGGAGCCAATCCCAAGCTCGGCCAGCGCCGGCAGCTCCTCCTCCAGCTCTTCCTCCGGCCCGCAGCAGTGGCTTCATCTGGCCGGTTGCGGGGCAAATCACCTCCGGCTTTGGCTACCGTCGCGGTCGCTTCCATGCGGGGGTCGATATTCCCGGCCCGGTGGGATCCCCCATTGTAGCCGTTCAGGAGGGGGAGGTCATTTTTGCCGGCAATGCCGGGGATGGCTACGGCAATCGCGTCGATATTCGCCATCCCAACGGGATCGTTACCCGCTACGCCCACGGTCACCGGATCTATGTGTCCAAGGGCCAGTATGTGCAGCAGGGCCAGGTAATCATGAGCCGGGGCAATACGGGCCGCAGCACAGGGCCACACTTGCACTTTGAAGTCCGCCCCGGCGGGGGCGCGCCTGTGGATCCGCGGCCCTATCTGCCCTAAACACGTTTCAAACAAGAGGCTGCGCAGAACAGCCAGTCCCGGGCATAAATTGCTAGCCTAAAAAAGCAAACTCCAGACCGTAGGAACACGCCGATGCAGTGGGTGAACGCGCTCTCCCAGCTCCCTTCTCTGGAAGCGGCTCTGCGGCAGGTGGTGGAGGAAGCTAAGGCTAAGCTCCAGGTAGCCCAACTGAAGAGCGCCCTGACGCGACAGGTGCAGGCGGTGGGATCCGGCAGCCTGCCGGGGCTGCTCACCGGGTACGTCCCCTCTCAGCCGCTGCGGCCCAACTTGGGGATCCTGTTTGTGTCGGCGGCCTTTGCCAGCGAGTACATTCGCGTGCTGCCCCTGTTGTCGGAGCTGTTGGAGGTGGACGTTTTGATCGGCTGCTCCGGCGGCGGGATCGTGGGTGGGGGGCATGAAATTGAGGAGGGGCCGGCCCTGTCGCTGTCTTTGGCGGTGCTGCCGGATGTGGCCTTGCACCCTTTTTATTTGCGGGGAAACCAATTGCCCGACTTGGATGCACCTCCTTCGGCCTGGATAGACTTGGTTGGAGTTTTGCCGCAGAGCAAGCCCCATTTTCTGCTCTTGGCGGATGGATTTTCCTCTCGAATCTCTGAGCTGTTGCAAGGGCTGGATTTTGCCTATCCGGGGGCGGTCAAGGTGGGGGGATTGGCCAGTGGCGGCCGCGGCCCTCGCGGCAATGCTCTGTTTTTGCTGGATGCGCGTACCCCCACACCCCGGCGGGAGCTGTATCGGGAAGGCACGGTGGGGCTGGCCCTCTCCGGCAACGTGGTGCTAGATGCGGTGGTGGCTCAGGGATGTCGCCCGATTGGGGATCCCTTGCGCGTCACCGAAGCGGAGGGGAATGTGATCCTCAGCTTGGAGGGGCGTCCTCCTTTGGCGGTCTTACAGGATTTGGCCGAACGGCTCAGCCCATCGGATCAACGCTTGGCCCGCCAAGCTCTCTTCATCGGCCTGCTGATGGACGAGTTCAAATCCGAGCCGACGTCGGGAGATTTTCTCATTCGCGTGATCCTGGGCATCGATCCACGGGTGGGGGCGATCGCCATCGGGGATCGGGTGCGCCCCGGCCAGACGGTGCAGTTTCATCTGCGCGATGCCCAGACTTCGGCGGAAGATCTGCGGTGGGCCCTCAGCCGCTATTGTGCCGAGCGCAACCTACAGCAAAGCTACCCCGCAGAACGCTCCTCTCAACCCAAGCCGGATCCCTGTGGGGCGCTGATGTTCTCCTGCCTGGGACGAGGCAAGGGGCTGTACGGTACCCCCAACTTTGACTCGCAACGGTTTCGGGAATTGCTGGGAGAGCTACCCCTGGGGGGCTTTTTTTGCAACGGCGAGATCGGCCCGGTGGGGGGATCCACCTTTTTGCACGGCTACACCTCCTGCTTTGGGATCTTCCGGCCCGCCCGCTAAGGTTTTGGCAATCCTGAGCTGAGTTTGTAGCTGAGACCCAGACTCCCTCAGCGACGCTGCCGAAGTCCTGGAGATGCCCCAGCGGGGAAAGAAGGGAAGCTGGAGCGGTGGTCTATAATCCTGCCAATCCCTCGATCGCCGCCCTCAGCCATGGCCGATGTCGCTCCGGTTGTCACTTCTGCCCTTCTGACTGTTCAGGGGTTGCGGGTTTTCTTGCCCAGCCGCACTGCCGGCAGCCAGGCAGAATGCTTGGGATCCCCGGTGGTGGATGGGCTGTCCTTTCAACTGGGGGCCGGACAAGTCCTGGGCTTAGTGGGGGAATCCGGATCCGGCAAGACCATAACCGCCCTGACGCTGATGGACTTGCTGCCCAGCTCCGCTCGGGTGGAAGGCACCATTCTCTTTCAGGGCCCCCAGGGAACAGTGGACTGGCTGCGGCTGGATCCCCGGCAACGGCGGCGCTACCGCGGCTCCCAGATCGCCATGATCTTCCAAGAGCCGAGCACCGCCCTCAACCCCCTCTACACCTGTGGCCAGCAGTTGCGGGAAACCCTGAGGGCCCACAGCTCCCTCCCCCCAGCGGAGCTCCGCGCCCAAGCCATCCGCCTGTTTGAGGAAGTGCAGCTTTCTCCCCAGATGCTGGAGCGCTATCCCCATCAGCTCTCCGGCGGCCAGATCCAGCGGGCGGCCATCGCCTGTGCCATCGCCTCTAACCCCAAGCTGTTGATTGCTGATGAGCCGACTACCGCCTTGGATGTAACGGTGCAAGCCGAGATCTTGCGCCTGCTCCGGGATCTGCAGCAGCAGCGACAGATGGCGATCCTCTTCATCACCCACGACCTCAATTTGGTGGCGGAATTGGCGGATCAGGTGGTGGTGATGTGCCGGGGCCAAGCCGTGGAACAAGGATCGGTGAAACAGATCTTTTGGGATCCCCAGCACCCCTACACCCGCGGCCTGCTGGCCTGTCGCCCACCGTTGGAGCGGCGGTTGCGGCGGCTGCCCACCGTCCAGGATTTCCAGGAAAAGGGGGGATCCCTCGAGGAGCGGTGGCAGCAACTGGAGATCCCAGCCGCCGAAGAGGAAGAACGGCTGCGCCAGATATGCAGCCAGCCCCCTCTGTTGCAGGTGCGGGAGTTGCGCACCCACTATGCCGTCCGTCGCGGGCCATTGGGCCGCCAGGTGGGCGAGATCCGAGCTGTGGACGGGATCAGCTTCGACCTGTATCCAGGCGAAACCCTGGGGGTGGTGGGCGAGTCCGGCTGCGGCAAAACCACCCTGGGGCGAACCCTGTTGCGTCTAATCCGCGCCAGTTCCGGCCAGGTAATCTACGACGGAGAAGACTGGCTCCGCCTGCCGCCTCGGCGCCTGCGCCGCTTGCGCCGCGAGATCCAGCTTATCTTTCAGGATCCGGCAGCCTCTTTGGATCCGCGCATGAGTGTGGGAGCCAGCGTCATGGAGCCGATGGTGCTGCACGGGATGGGGAGAAACGCCGCCGAGCGGCGAGCACGAGCCCAACGCCTGTTTGAACGAGTCGGGTTGGATCCCGAGGCGCTGGATCGTCTGCCCCACCAGTTTTCCGGCGGGCAGCGGCAGCGGATTTGCATTGCCCGCGCCCTGGCTTCGGAGCCGCGCCTGCTCGTCTGCGACGAGGCAGTGTCTTCCCTGGATGTCTCCGTACAGGCCCAGGTGCTGAACTTGCTCAAGGATCTGCAGGAGGAGCTGGGACTGACCTATCTGTTCATCTCCCACGACCTAAGCGTGGTCAAGTTCATGAGCGACCGCATTCTGGTCATGAACCGAGGCCGCATCGAAGAAATTGGCCCTGCCGCTCAGATCTACCGGAACCCGCAGCAGGACTATACCCGCCGCCTCATCGCCGCCATTCCCAAAGGGGATCCGAAAAAGCGTGCCCGCCAAGCCGGATGAAGGGTCTCCCCTGGAGCCGCGCCCACCCGCCTCCCGGCCAGATTTGCAATGAGGCTAGAATTAAGTAAACTTTGAGTCGTAAAGCTTTGGACTCTTGTTAGCTGATTTAACAAAACGTTTTATCCGCAGTTTGGACTGCAACCGGATATGGCTCGCATACTCATCATTGAGGACGACCCTTCAATTCTGGATATTCTGCGTATCAATCTGGAGTTGGCGGGCTATGAGGTCGTGAAGGCCACCGATGGGGTACGCGGACAAGCACTGGCTCTGCAGGTTCTTCCGGATCTCATCATTCTCGACCTGATGCTGCCCCAGGTGGACGGCCTGACGGTTTGCCAGCGCTTGCGGCGGGAGGAGCGCACCAGCGAGATCCCGATCCTGATGCTCACCGCCCTCGGCCAAACCCAAGACAAGATTGAGGGCTTCAACGCTGGCGCCGACGACTACCTGACCAAACCCTTTGAGGTGCAGGAGCTGCTGGTGCGGGTGCGGGCCCTGCTGCGACGTGCCGATCGCATTCCCCAGACGGCCAAACACGGCGAGATCCTCACCTATGGCCCCCTCACCCTGGTGCCAGAGCGCTTCGAGGCGGTGTGGTTTGGCAAAACCATTAAGCTCACCCACCTGGAGTTTGACCTGCTCCACTGCCTGATGCAGCGGCACGGCCAGACAGTCTCCCCCAGCGAAATCCTGCAGGAAGTGTGGGGCTACGAGCCCGACGACGACATCGAGACCATTCGCGTCCACATCCGCCATCTGCGCACCAAGCTGGAGCCGGATCCGCGCCACCCCCAGTACATCAAAACTGTCTACGGGGCGGGCTACTGTCTGGAGCTGCCCAACATTGCCGATCCCCAGCCGCTGCAGCCGGAACTGGCAAAAGACTCCTCTTCCCCGTAAAAACCACCTGCCGTAGGAGAGCATGACTCTAGTCAATGATATGCTGGACTATACTGAAAATAATGCCCAGTATGTTCAGTATGGCTGCTTGGTATGGCTAGGTATGTAAAA
>NZ_JBSSEF010000015.1:0-52303 GCF_054061455.1 Thermostichus sp. OS-CIW-20 | reverse complement strand
CGTCAGCGTCGCGTAGTGACAACGGAAACGGACAGAATGCTATCGCTTCACCGCTGAGCAGTAATGCTCAGCAGTGTTCAGCGTAAATGTATCAGATACGCCATCAAGTCTCAACCCAGCCTGGAGGCGGCTGGCAGCGGGGGCAAAAGTGGGCCGAGCGGCCCGAGAGCTTACTCCGCTGAATGGGGGTGCCACAGAGGCGACAGGGATCCCCTTCTCGACCGTACACCCACGCCTGCCCCTGGTAGTTGCCGTTGAGCCCACGCAGATCCCGGTAATCCCGCAGGGTGGTGCCCCGCTGCTCCAGCCCGGCCCGTAACACCTGGATCAGGCTTTCTCGCAGGCGGCTCTTGGCAGCGTCGGAAAGCTGCGCGGCGGGTGTTGAGGGGTGGATGCCGCTCAGAAACAGGGCCTCGTCGGCGTAGATGTTGCCCACCCCCGCCACCAGCGACTGATCCAGCAAGGCGGCTTTGATGGGGCGGCGGCTCTTCTGCAAGGCAGCTTGGAAATAGGTTTCTGAAAAGGTGGGCGAAAACGGCTCCGGCCCCAGCCTCTGCAAAGCCGTGATCACCGCCTCCGGCTCCACCCCGGCAGGCACCAGCCACATCTGGCCAAAGGTGCGCAGATCAACAAAGCGCAGCTCCCACCCCTGCTCCAAATGCAGCCGGACGCGAGTGTGGATCGGCAAAGGCGCGGATCCCTGAACCCAGAGCAGTTGCCCGGTCATGCGCAGATGCACGCCCAGAACCGCTCCAGAGTCCAGGGATCCCAGAAGATATTTGCCTCGCCGCTGCCACTGGGTCAAACAGCTGCCTGCCAGCCCCTGCGCAAACTCGTCTTTGCCGGGGTAGGCCACGGTGCGAGGGAGAAGCACCTCCACCGCCAGGATGCACAGACCCAGGGTGAGGCGCTGCAGATCCCGCCTGACGGTTTCAACTTCCGGCAGCTCGGGCACAGGAAGAGGAAGCCAAAGAGCTTGGTTGAGTTGGCAGGGGCAGCCTTAGCTGGAAGCTTTGGCTTTGGGCTTGGGCTCCTCCACCACTTCCAGCTCATCTTCGCGGAAGTTGTTGGTGTTGATGTTGTAGTAGTTGATCTTGTCGAAGCGGACGATCACCGGGTAGAGAATGCCGCTGGTATCCACCGCCGCAACCGTTCCCACATCCCGATACCAGTAGGATTCTTTCCGCAACACCCGGACTTTGGCACCACGCTGAATCGCCATAGAGGTTCTCTCCATTGACCTGCCCTTCAGATTACCCTAGTCCGTGAGAAGGCTGCGATTTCCGAATTTTTGTAACGGGGATCCCTGTGGCTTCCCTGCAGGTGGGAATCTTCTGGACGCTGGTGCCGCCCCTGCGTTAGGGCAAAGCCCAGCCCCCAAGGCTGCCACTCCCCTGCTGCCGTCGGAAGCGGCTGGTGTTGCGATGTGAAGAAATGCAAACTATACTGAAGGGCAGGTGCTCCTCTTGTAGCCCTTCCCAAGCCCTAACTGGAGGTTTCCATGTCCAACCCCAACTTGTCTGAGCCCAAGTTTGGCTTTAACGAATATGCCGAGCGTCTCAACGGCCGCGCGGCCATGATCGGCTTTGTGTTGGCCATTGTCATCGAAGCGGTGACGGGCCAAGGCGTCGCCTCCTGGCTGGGCCTGATCTAGAAAACTCAGCTTGCCGCGCTATGGAGTCGCTCCCGAAGCGGTAAACGCGAGATTCTGGGATCCCTGTGAGCAGAGAGGCAAGCTTGAAAGCCCTGCTCTCTCTGTTTTTTGTTGAGTTGAGGAAAAGCTTTGTTCTGGGGTCTGCCGGCCGGCAGGCCCTCATTCACAGAAAACATACCCGCACCCCTACCCCAATCCTTGCAGGAAAAGCGAAACCGGTTGCGCTCTCCCAACCCTCCTCTCCCTCTGGGAGAGGGGCCGGGGGTGAAGGTCAACTGATCCCTTCCTGGCGTTTGGCAATGGGCATGCGCCAGCCGGTGCCAAAGGCGCGATCGGTCACGCGCAGGCCAGGGGGAGCCTGGTGGCGCTTGAACTCGGCACTCTGCACCAGGTGCAGCACCTGCTGAACAGTGTCGGGATCAAACCCTTGGGCCACCAGCTCGGCAGCGGATTGGTGCTGCTCGATGTGCCGCTGCAGGATGGCATCCAGCACGTCATAGGGGGGCAGGCTGTCGCTATCTTTCTGGCCGGGCCGCAGCTCTGCCGAGGGGGGCTTGGTGAGGATGGGAAGAGGGATCCGCTCTTGGTGGCGGTTGATCCAGCGGGCCAGGCGGTAGACCCAGGTTTTGGGCACATCGGAGATCACCGCCAAGCCGCCGGACATATCCCCGTAGATGGTGCAGTAGCCTACCGCCAGCTCCGACTTGTTGCCCGTGGTCAAGAGCAGCCGGCCAAACTTGTTGGAGAGGGCCATGAGCAGGGTGCCGCGAATGCGCGACTGCAGGTTCTCTTCCGTGATGTCAGAGGGCAGGCCGGCGAAGGGCTCAGCCAGGAGGTGCTGGTAGCTCTCCATAATCGACTGGATGGGCAGCTTCAGGGTAGGGATCCCCAGGTTCTGCGCCAGTTGGTAGGCGTCCGTCAGGCTGCCGGGACTGGAATAGGGAGAGGGCATGAGCACCCCCAGCACCCGCTCTGGCCCCAAGGCGTCGGCGGCAATGACGGCAGTAACAGCCGAGTCAATCCCTCCCGACAGGCCCAGCAACACCTCGCGAAAGCCGCATTTGCTGACGTAGTCGCGGGTGCCTAAGACCAGCGCCTCGTAGAGCTCTGCTTCCGGCTCCGTTGGCCAGCGGGATCCCTGAACTTCCGGGCCTTCCTCAGGAGGGTGAACCAGCGCCTCCACATCTACCATCAGGCAGTCCGGCTGAAAGGCAGCGGCTTGGGCCACCAGCCGGCCCCGGCAGTCTAGGGCGCAACTGGCCCCGTCGAAAATGAGGTCGTCGTTGCCCCCCACCTGGTTGACATAGAGGATGGGCAGGGCGTGCTTGCGGGCCAGGGATCCCAGCATCTGCACCCGCAATTTTTGCTTGCCCAGGCTAAAGGGAGAGGCCGACAGGTTGATCAGCACATCGGCGCCGCAGCGGGCCATCTCTTCCACCGGATCCCGGTGGTAGCGGCGGTGTTGCCAAAAGTCGCGGTCGTTCCAGATGTCTTCACAGATGGTGAAGCCCACTCGGCGGCTACGGTACTCAATGGGCTGGGGCGGGGATCCCGGCTCAAAGTAGCGGTCTTCGTCGAAGACATCGTAGGTGGGCAGGAGCGACTTCTGGAACCAGTGGCGGATCTGCCCCCCTTCCAGCCAGGCCGCGGCGTTGTAGAGAGGCCGCCCCTCCGGCAGGGGGTTGGGCTGCACGGATCCCACCACCACCGGAATGCTATCCCGCAGCCGGTCAGCCAACTGCTGCAAGACTTGGCCTGCCCTCTCGACTAGAGCAGGGTAGAGCAGCAGGTCCCGGGGCGGGTACCCCAACAAGGCCAGTTCAGAAGTAATCGCCAGCTCTGCCCCCTTGGCTGCTGCTGCCTCAACCGCCGCACGGATGCGCTCGGCATTGCCGCTGAGATCGCCAACGGTATAGTTAAGTTGCAACAGCGCTACCTTCACTTGGCTCCCTTGGTCGAGAATGGCGGACTCCACGATGATACGCCAGCTCAGACTTAGGTTTGGCTAGAGGCGGGTTGCGCTGTTGCCGGCAACTCGGTTTCGGCGTCTGGGTGGAAGTAGCGGTAAATCTGGCGGGCCAGCTTGGGGCCAATACCTGGCACCTGGGCCAACTGCTCTTCCGTGGCCACTTGAATGCGGGCAAGGGAGCGAAACGCCTCCATGAGCAGCTTTTGCCGCTGCTTGCCTAGACCAGGGATCTCCTCCAGAACCGAAGCCTGTTGGCGTAGTTTCCGCTGCTGGCGATGGTAGGCAAGGGCAAAGCGGTGGGCCTCATCCCGTAGGCGCTGCAATAGCAGGCGGGCCGGATCCTGGGGCGGCAGCCGCAGCGGCTCAGGATCCCCAGGCCGAAAGATCTCCTCTTCCCGCTTGGCCAGGGCAAAGACCGGCAGGTGATCCAGCCCCAGCTCTGCCAAGACGGCCATCACTGCTGCCAGTTGCCCCTTGCCCCCGTCGATGAGCACCAAGTCCGGCTGATCCTCGGAAGTCATCTTGCTGAAGCGACGCCGCGCCACCTCGGCATGGCTGGCAAAGTCGTCGGAGTGGCCAGGCCGCACCTGGGGGTTGCGAATCCTGTAGCGGCGGTAGTGTTGCTTGGCCGGCAGGCCATCGATAAACACCACCTGGCTGCCCACAGCGTCGGATCCCTGGATGTGGGAGATGTCGTAGGCTTCTAGGCGACGGGGCGGCTCTGGCAGATCCAAAACTTCCGCCAAGCGCTCCAGCGCTGCTGCCTCCCGCTCCGCCAGGCGCTGGCTGCGGGCTAGCTCTAGCTGGGCGTTCCGCTCCACCAGTTCGATTAGCTCGGCTTTGCTCTGCCGCTGCGGGGCAAGGAGGCTGACCTTGCGCCCCTTTTTCTGGCTCAGCCAAGATTCCAAAAAATCGCGATCCGGCAACTCATACTGGGTCAAAATCTCGGAGGGAATTTCCACCGGGTCGCAATATTGGTAATGTTCCTGCAAAACCCGCTGCAAAATAAGAGCCGGGTCGTCGCCGCGGTTTTCGGCCACAAACCCTAGCCGTCCCACCAACTTGCCCGCCCGCACCTGAAACAACTGGATGCAAGCCCGCGAGTCGTTCATGGCCAAAGCTATGGCATCGCGGCTGGCGGTAGAGTTGGGCAAAGAGACCTTCTGGGATTGGCCCAGTTGCTCTAGGCCGCGGATTTGATCCCGATAGCGCGCCGCCGCCTCATAGTTTTCTTGCTGCGCTGCCTGGGCCATTTTCTCCTTCAACTCACGGATAAGCTCGTCCGTCTGGCCTTGGAAGATCATCGCCACTTGAGCAACGGTCTTGCGATACGCTTCCGGGCTAATCAAGCCCTGACAGACACCAGGGCAACGCCCGATGTCATAGTTCAAACAGGGGCGGTCCTTGTAAAGCGGCTTGGGGCGCTGGCGCAAGGGAAAAATGCGCTTTACCAGACCGAGGGTGTAACGCAGCAGGCCCACATCGGTATAGGGCCCGTAGTACTTATCTTGATTTTGGTTGAGACGGCGGTGGCGGGTAATGTAAATCTGCGGGTAAGGCTCTGACCACGTAATGCACAAATAGGGGTATTTTTTATCCTCTTTGAGGAGAACATTGTAGGGCGGCTGATAGGTTTTAATGAGATTGTCTTCCAGGGCTAGAGCTTCGCTTTCGTTATCAGTGACGATAAACTCGATCTCGCAAACCTGAACTACCATGCGCTGAATACGAGGAGACAGGTCGCCGGTAAAGCGAAAATAGGACCGCACGCGAGATCGCAACTTTTTGGATTTGCCCACATAGAGAATCTGGTCGGTGGCATCCCGCATCAAATAGACACCAGGTTCGGCAGGAATCTCCTTAAGGCGGCTTTCTAGAACCTCAGGGTTTTGAATCAGAGGGACAGTCATACAGCTTCGCTCCAACAGGCAAAGCCAGGGATCCCAAGGCTTTCATTCAGTGATGACCAAGTCACTCCCATCTTAAAATCATCCTATCGCCCAGTTGGCTGCAGTTCATTTTCTGGCCGGCTAAGTGTAGCTATCACTCGACTGAAAAACCTCCCAAGCGTTTCGCAACGCTGCCGGGCCGCAGCCCTGCCGCCCCTAAGCCCGTTTCCTTCGGGGGAGGAGATGTGACAGACGGTTTCGCGACAGCTTGCAACGCTCCCACCGGGCACTTCCCCCTGGAGAAGGGGGAGAGGTTTTCTGTCAAGTTGTTAGAACTTGTTTGCCAAGGTCGCCTATTGAATGACTTGGCTCATGTAGTTTCTCCAAGTTTGGGCGGCGATGCTGCTGCTGCCGCGGGTGGGGCTGGCGTCGTCGTTGCCCAGCCAAATGCCGGTTACCAGAGGCGGATTGGGCGTGTAGCCGACAAAGAGCAGATCCCTGTTGGCGGTGGTGGTGCCCGTTTTGCCGGCCTCCCCGATCCCAAGGCGGGCGGCGGTGCCGGTGCCGGAGCGGATCACCCCTTGCAATACGGCGGTCATCTGCTGGGCGACGCTCTCCGACAAAACCAGCCGCTGCGAGCGGGGATCCTCGCGACCGGGGTAGATCTCGCGGCAGGTGCGAAAGTCGTCGGGGTTGGCGCAATCGCTGCTATCCAGGATGCGGCGGATGGTGTGGGGCCTAGACCAAAGGCCGCGATTGGCCAAAGGGGCAAAGGCCGCGGTCAGCTCCAGCAGGTTCACCTCCATCGTGCCGAGAACCAGAGAAGGATAGGGCTGTAAGGGGGATTGGATGCCCATTTGCCGCGCCATGGCCACCACCCGCTCCAGCCCTACCTGTTGGGCCAGCCGCAGGGCGATCACGTTTTCGGAGAGGATCAGGCCGCGGGCCAAGTCCATGGGGGCACTTCCCGAGCGGCAGCCCTGAAAGGTGAGGTTGCCCCAAGTAAGCGGCTCACAGGAGAGCACCTGCGACAGCGGGATCCCCTGGCTGAGGGCAGCGGCATAGGCGAAGACTTTGAAGGTGGATCCGGGCTGCCGTTGGGCTTGGGTGGCACGGTTAAAGGGGCTGGCGGTGTAGTCGATCCCGCCCACGAGAGCTAGGATCTCGCCGTTGCGGCTGTCGAGGCTGACCAAGGCGCCTTGGTTGAAGCCCAGGCGGGATCCCACCTCGCGCACCGTTTGGGCCAGGGCCTGCTCCGCCAGCCGCTGGTAGGGCAAATGCAGCGTCGTCTCGATGACGAAGTTGCCCTCTGCCGAGAGATCTTGCCCCAAAAGCTGCCGCAGCTCCTGGAAGACGGTGCTGTAGAAGTAGGGGGCAACTGTCGAGGTCTGGGAGCGCAGGTTGGGGTTGAGGGTGAGGCGGCTGCGCCGGGCCCGCCGAATCTCCTCTTCCGGGAAAACTTTGAGCTCGCTGAGGCGATCCAACACCCGATCCCGGCCCCGCACGGCGGCCTCGTAGTTGGCGACGGGGTTGAAGGCGTTGGGGGCGGGCAGAATGGCGGCCAGGGTGGCGGCTTCGGAAAGGCTGAGCTGGCGGCTGGGGATCCCGAAGTAGAACTGGGCGGCGGTCTCAAAGCCGTAGAGGCCGTTGCCCAGGTAGACGTTGTTGAGGTAGAGGGTGAGGATTTCGTCTTTGCTGTAGCGCCGTTCCAGCTTGAGGGCGGCGACGGCCTCCCGCAGCTTGCGGCCAAAGGTGTTGCCTGAGCCGGTGTAGTCGCGCAAGACGGTGCGAGCCAGTTGTTGGCTGATGGAGCTGCCCCCCTGCTGCACCTCCCCGGAGCGCAGGTTGACCCAAAAGGCGCGGGCAATGCCCAGCAGATCGACCCCGAAGTGGGAGTAGAAGCGGTGATCTTCGGCGGCCACCACCACTTTGGGCAGAATCGGGCCAAAGGCTTCCAGGTTGGGCAGCTCCCGGTAGAGATCCCCCTGGTGGCGGCGCAGCTCGGTTTGCCGATCCCCGGCCAGGACAATCAGGGGGTTGCGATCGGCGGCCAGCGGCGGTTCTACTGAGAACTTGCTCCACTCATGGCCGATCCAAAGCCTCGCCCCCAGCCCCAAGAGCGCCATCAGGATCAGGCAGCCGCGCACCCCGTACACCTGCGGCGGCGGTGGATCCAACACCTGAATAACCACGCTCTCCGGATCCCGGGGCGGGCCAAGGCTGAGTCGCTGGCCGTGGCGCAGGATCACCCGCCGCACCCGCTCGGCGCCGCCAAAGGGCTTGAGGCGAAAGACGCCGTTGGTGGAGTCTTGATCTTCCAGTTGGTAGCGACCAGCGTTCCACCCCAGCCAGTAGAGGAGGGGATGCAGAGGGATCCGCCACCCCAAGCCAGGCAGACGCCAGCCCGGACGCGGGCGAATGCGGGCGTGCAGATGGCTCACCGCAGGGGCGGGGATGCGGATGGTGGCCACCGTCTGGCTGCGACCAAGAATGTCGGATCCCTGCAGGACAAACACCTGGGGAGGCTCTCCTGGGCAGGTGATCTGCAGGCGCACCGGGCGTTTGGGGGGAGGGGGCTCGGCAGGCTTGAGGAGGGCCGTAGGCCCGACCGGAAAGGGCCTCGCCAGGGTCTTGAAGAAGCGAGCGACGGTGCCCCGTAGGAAATTCTTGTCTTCAGAAGCAGACATGGCTCAATCTCCCCGCAATTCGCGCGCGCGGCGCAGCAGCTCCTGCAGGGTCTGGCCGGGACGAGGGCCGGCGGCGGCTGGAGTGGCTCTGGGGGCTGGGCGGGGCTGGGCAACGGGGACGGTGGGCGGGGGATCCCAAACGGCCATGTAGAGGTGGCCCTGGGGGGTGCGCTCGACCACGCCAGACCAGGGGCCGACGCGGAACTGGACGCGCTCAGAACGGTTTTCCCGCACCGCCTGCAGTTCTCGCTGCAACTGGGGGGGCAAGGGGGCCTGCAGCATGTCTTCCAGCAGCCCTTCCGCCTGCGGGGCGGGCACGTCGTCGGCGACGGTGGCCTCGATTTGTTGCAGCGCCAGGCTGGATTCGTCGTAGGTGAGGCTCAAGTTCATGCTGCCCAAGCGGTACAGGTCGTAGACGGTGTTGGGCCGAGCGCCTCGCCCCTGCTGGCTGGGGGATCCCAGGGCGGCCCGCACCACCTCGCGGGAAGTCTGGAGAGGGAAGGCGCGCAACACCGGCCCGCTGTAGGGTTCTAGCTCCGGTGCCGGATCCCGACGGGTTGCGCCCTCGTCCTGCCCAGCACTGCTGCCAAGGATATCCGGAACGAGAACTTCAGGGGCCGTATCGGGCTGCGCCTCCGCTCCTGGGCGCTCATCCTCTAACTCCGTGGCAGCTGGCGAGGGGCGAGAGCCGGAGAGCACCGGAGCCGCAGGGCGCTGCAGCAACCGTCCCAACCCCCAACTCACCAAGGCCAAGCCCAGCAAACTGCCCCCCAAGAAGGGGATCAGGCGGGCCCAGAGCAGGGATCCCCTGTTCTCGCTGGCCATTGTCGGGGGCGCAAGCCGCAGCGTGCCGGCCGTGGCCAGGGGGGGCGCCGAGGGAAAAAGCGGGCCAGAGGGGATCGCTGGAAATTGAAGGGCAACAGCCTGGGAAGCTCCTCTGGGGGATCCCTGCGCTCTGGCTTGGATGCGCTCCAGCTCCGCCAACACATTGGCCACCGTGGGCGGACGGGCGGCCGGATCTTTGGCCAAACAACTGAGGATCAGATCCGACAAACCGGCGGGCAGCGCCAACGGCAGTCCCAGCTCTTCCAAAGGCAGGGGACGCTGCTTGTGGTGGGCCTGGTACCAGCCCGGGAAAGATTCGGTGGTAGGCTGGAGGGGCATCTGGCCGGACACCATCTGGTAGAGCATGATCCCGAAGCTGTAGATGTCGGAGCGGGCATCCAGCGGCAACCCTTCCAGTTGCTCCGGGGAGGAGTAGGCCAGCGTCCCCAGGTAGGCGTGGGTAAGGCTGAGCGACTCGCGGGTGTTGAGCAGCTTGGCAATGCCAAAGTCCACCAGCTTCGCCAGCTCCCCCAAGCTTTCGTCGGCCAGCACGATCACGTTGGCCGGCTTGAGGTCGCGGTGGATCACCTGGATCCGCTGTCCTTCCAGGAGGATCCCTTCGTGGGCTGCTTTGAGCCCCAGGCCAATTTGGCGGGCCAGCCGAAAAAAGCGCTCCAGCGGCAGAGATCCCGTCGCCAGAATGTCCTTGAGGGTTTGGCCGTTGAGGTATTCCATCACATAGAAAGGCACCCCATCGGCAGTGATGCCGTAGTCGCTTACCTTGACAATGTGCAGGCTTTTCTGGCCCAAAGCGGCGCAGGCTTTGGCTTCCCGCTCAAAGCGCAGGCGGGCCTGCTCGTCCATCGCCGGCTGGGAGAGCAGCTTAACGGCCACTTCCACCCCGCCAAAAAGCAGATCCTGGGCCAAGTAGACCCGCCCCATGCCTCCTTGCCCCAGCAGATGGGTCAGGCGATAGCGCTGGGCCAAGAGGCGACCCAAAAAGGGATCCGACGCAGTAAACATAGGGAATCGCGGCGGTAGAGAGAACAGCGCAGAGCCCCCGCAGGGATCCGGCCAGAGTGGGCTACCTCTACCATAAGCACTGGGGCCCCAATAGGCTATGCTCACCCCCGTCGATCCGGTTGCTTGGAATGTCTTTGCCCGTCGTTTACCACCCCGACTACAGCGCCCCCCTGCCGCCGGGCCATCGCTTTCCCATGCCCAAATTCCGCCTCCTGCACGAGCTGCTGCTGCGGGAAGGGGTGATCCGCTCTCAGCAAGTGCATCAGCCGGAACTCCCCCCCCTGGCTTGGATCGAATCGGTGCACACGCCAGAGTACGTGCGGGCCTACTGCGAGGGATCCCTGGAGGCCAAACTGCAGCGGCGCATCGGCCTGCCCTGGAGTCCCGAGCTGGTGCAGCGCACCTGTCGCGCGGTGGGCGGCACCGTCCTGACCGCCCAATTGGCCCTGCGCCACGGCCTGGCCTGCAACACCGCCGGCGGCACCCACCACGCCTTTCCCGCCTACGGCTCCGGCTTCTGTATTTTCAACGACCTGGCCATCGCCGCCCAAGTCCTGCTGCAGCAGGGGCTGGTGCAAAAGGTTCTGATTGTAGACCTGGATGTGCACCAGGGCGACGGCACCGCCTGGATCTTCCGCTCGGAGCCGCGGGTGTTTACCTTTTCCATGCACTGCGCCGCCAACTTCCCCGCCACCAAGCAGGCCAGCGACCTGGACGTGCCCCTGCCGGTGGGCCTGGAAGACGAAGCTTATCTGCAAACCCTGGCCGACTACCTGCCCGATCTGTTGGCTCAGGTGCGCCCGGATCTGGTGCTCTATGATGCGGGGGTGGATCCCCACCGCGAAGATCTCTTGGGCAAGCTGGCCCTCAGCGACGAGGGGCTCTTCCGCCGCGATATGCAGGTGCTGGACACCTGCTTAAAGCGAGGCTACCCCGTTGCCTGCGTTATCGGCGGCGGCTACGGCAACGACCTCGCTCAGCTTGTCTACCGCCACTCGCTCCTGCACCGGGCTGCCGGCGAAGTGTACCGGCAATACCGTCTCTAGCTGGCCGCGAACTAGGCGTATTCGGCGATCACCACCGTGATGTTGTCCCGACCGCCCCGCTCTTTGGCCGCCTCGACCAACTGGCAGGCCAGTTGATCCAAATCCTCCACCTTCAGGCAGTACTCGGCGATGACCTCGTCATCTAGCTCTTCGGTGAGCCCGTCACTACACAACAGCAGGCGATCCCCAGGGCGCATTGTAATCGGCTGAACAGCAGGCGGCCCTGCATCGGGGCGGCCCAGGCAGCGCTCGAGAATGTGGCGCCAGGGGTGCATGCGGGCTTGCGCCTGGGTCAACTCCCCTTGGCGAACTGAGCGAGCTACCAAGGTGTGATCCTCCGTCATCTGCTGCATCTCAGATCCGCGGAGGCGGTAAAGGCGAGAGTCGCCGATGTGAGCGCTCCAGCAATTGTTGTTGGGATCCACCAGAGCCACCACCACGGTGGTGCCCATGTCGGCCCGCTCCGGGTTTTCTCGCTGGTCTTTAAGAATGGCCTCGTTGGCCGCTTCTATCGCCTCGCTGAGCAGCTTGGGCGCTGGCACGGTCTGCCAACCCCGCTCAAGGCACTCGCGAATGACCTCGACCGCCAACAGGCTGGCTGTTGCTCCGGCAGCGTGCCCTCCCATGCCATCGGCAACGATGAAGTAACGTCCTTCTGGATCACAGTAGTAGGCATCCTGATTGCTGCTGCGGACCTTGCCTGGATCCGTAGCGCAGGCATATCGTCGCATCACATCAGTGGCTCTGATCCATTTGCCTTTAAGAGTACCCTGACCAGCGCCAAAGCGGCGAGAACGGCCAAAGCCAGGGTGACGATCGCTAAAGTAGCATGCCCAGCCGAAAATAGCTGGGTTGCGCTGAGAAAAAAAGTTGCAAACAACACCGCGTAGATAACTCCCCGTCCGGTGCTGTTCAGCTTGCGCAGCAAACGCTCTGCCTCGCTGGATCGCACCCGCAGGCGTAGCTCCCCCTGTTCCAGCTTGCTCAAGGTCGCTTCAAGACGGCGGGGCAAGCTGAGGCTGCTGCTGGTGAACTCTGCCGCCTGGCGGCTGACCTGGGCTAGCAGAGTCTCCGTCTCCGGTTTGCTGCCGTTCATCAGCTCCTCCGCGAAAGGCTTGGCCACTTCCAGGAAATTGAACTCCGGATCCAAGCTTTTCCCCAGCCCCTCCAACGTGGTCAGGGCCCGCATCACAAAGGTAAAGGTGGCGGGAAAGCGAAACGGCTGATCGTAGGCCAGCTCGTAGAGGTCTTCGCTGATGGCCATCACCGAGATCTCGTCGGAGCTGTTGGAAAAGGGCTTGTCCATGAAGTGATCCAACATGTACTGCACCGAGCGGCGTACTGGCGCCAGATCGGCAGTGGGCACCAACACGCCCAGCTCCACCAGCGAGGCCACCACCAGGTCGGCATTTTTGGCCACCACAGCCGCCAGCATGGCCACCAACTTTTCCTTGATGCCAGGGCGAATGCGCCCCATCATGCCGAAGTCGTAGAAGATCAGCGTGCCATCCGGCTTGACGGCAATGTTGCCAGGGTGGGGATCGGCGTGAAAAAAGCCGTCTTTGAGCAGTTGCCGCAAATAGGCCTCTGCCCCCAAGCGGGCCAAGAGCTTGCGATCCAGCCCCGCCGCGCTCAGGGCTTCGTAGTCGCTGATCTTGATCCCTGGCAGGTATTCCAGCGTCAGCAGGCGGGGGGAAGTGTAGCGCCAGTACACTTTGGGGACGGCAATTTGTGGCATGTCCCGAAAGTTGCGGCGAAAGGTGTCGGCGTTGCGGCCCTCGTTGAGGTAGTCCACTTCCTCCCAGAGGGTGCGCCGACACTCTTCGTAGATGCCGATCCAGTCGCGGCCCGGCCCGCCCCAACGGGTGTGGTACTGAAAGAACTCGGCAATACCGCGGCAGATCTCCAGATCGATCGTGAACAGGCGGGTCAGGCCCGGACGCTGCACCTTGACCACCACTTCTTCGCCGGTCTTGAGCTTGGCCCGATGCACCTGCCCCAAGCTGGCCGCCGCCAAGGGGGTGGGATCGAAATAGCTGTAGATCTGCTCAATGGGCTTGCCCAACTCTTGCTGCACGATGGCTGCCACCTGTTCGTAGCCAAAAGCAGGCACCCGATCCTGCAGCTTGGACAGCTCCTCGACGTACTCGGAGGGGAAGAGATCGGCCCGGGTGGAGAAAAACTGCCCCACCTTGATAAAAGTAGGACCGAGGTGGAGCAGCGTCTCGCGGATCCAGATGGCCCTGGCGCGGCGGCGTTTGGCTTTGCGCTCCGCTGTGGGCTGCCCCCCGTAGCTCCACGCCTGCTGATCCAGCCAGAGGTAAAACAGCCAGGTGAGCACAAATCGCCAAATATCAATGAGGCGGCCCCAGCGGGTGTAGTTTTCTCGGGCCCAACGGTAGGCGGTATAGGGCTTGGCGGGTTCGGATCCCAAAACGGCTCGGGATGGGAGTGTGCTGGCGTTCAAGCGTTTCGACTCCGATACTTCTGCAATTCGGAGCGCAACTGCGCCACCTCTGCCCGCAGGTCGTCTAGGGTTGCCTGCAGGTCTTCTGCCTTGAAGGGGGGTGCCGCCATTTCCTGGGCAGCTAGCGATGCTTCCGCCTCAGCCCGGGCCATGACATCCTGGGCAAAGGTCTGCCAGCCCTCTTGGAGCTCCGCCCACACCTTGCCCACTTCCCCGGCAAGGTCGGCAAGGGTGCTCTCCAGGCGCTCTCGCAGCACGTCGGCCACCGCCTTGCCGACAAAAAAAGCCCGCACAACTGGATTGTTCATGTAACCCAAGTGTTAAGAAGCATCACCCAGATTATAACGAATCTTGCCCCAACCAAGCCGAAGAGCCGATCCACCCGAACGGCGTCGGATGATCGGCTTGAGAGCTTGGCAAGGGCGCAGTGGGTAGGAGGCCCAACCCTCAGCGGCGGTTGGTGGTCATGTCGGGGATCTTCAGATCGAAGACGCTGATGTTTTGCCGCGCTGCCGGCTTGGGATTGAGCATGCGGGCCATGTTGAGGAAGTTTTCCGGATCCCCGGGCTTGGGAGGCCGAGTAATCCGGTAGGTGCGCACCACTTCCCGCGTCGAGCGCTTCACGCCGGAAACATCCCGCCACCGCGCCCCGTAGCGGGGGTTGAGCAAGTTGGTCGGCTTCTCGGAAAGGCGGCGGCGCTGGTAAGGCACCACATCGTCCCCGAAGGCGGCGTTGTACTCCTCACTGTCGACAACGGCGTCGATAAAGCCGTTCAGACCGCGGGTGGCCAGGATGATGGAGTACTTGATGCGCTCCTGCTGGCTGTAGGTGGGCCGGCCCAGGAAGCGCTGGAAGGTGATCTCGACGAAGCGGTAGTTGTCGTTAGGAACCATGACCAGATCCCGGTACACCTCCGACTTGCCCAGGCCACGGATAAACTCCTTCACCGAGATCGCCCCGTTGCGCAGCTGGGACTCCAGCGCTTTTTGCCGGTAGCTCTCCAGCATCAGGTGTTCGCTGAAGATCTGCCGGTAGGCGGCGCGGATGACATTTTCGATGCCCGTCGGGTCGTCGGGGCGATAGGCGGGCGGGGTTTCGTCGCTGGGTACAAAGTAGCGCTCCACCCGCACGCTTTGCGTGGTGGGGCGATCGGCAAGCAGCGGAAGAGTCATAGGTTATGCTCCTGAGGAAACGAAACAACAAAATGGCAGGGGTTATGGATCAGCAGCCAGCTCCTGCTGGCTTAGGCGGGCGCGTAGGGGAATCAAGGGATCCGCATCCTGCAAGGCCATTTGCAGGGCTGCCTCGACGGCAGATCGCAGGGACGCCTCTCCCAGCCGAGCCAAATCCGTCAGGGATCCGACGGCGGCATAGCGAACTCCCCAGTCGGCGTCGCCCAGGCATTGCCGCAACAGGTGCAAGGCTCGCTCTTGATCGGAGAGGGGCCGCCGTGCCGCTACCTGTCCCAGCCCACGGGCCGCCGCTCGCCGCACGCTGGGGGCGAAGTCTGCCACAATGGCTTCCGCCAAAAAGGGGTAGGCATCGCCGTGGCCGATACGGGCCAACGCCCGCACCGAATAGGCGCGCGCCCCATAGTCGAAGCCATCGATGTTGGCCAGCAAAGGCCCTACCGCCGCCTCCCCAAAGCGCAACACCTCTTCCAGCGCGGCCTCCCCCACGGCAGGGCGGTTGAAGCCAAAGGCGCGAATGAGCAGGGGGATCCCTTCCACGTGGCCCAAGGATCCCAGCGCTCTCACCACCCGCAACAGTTCTTCCGCTGAGGTGGCCTGTTCCAGTTCAGCGGCCAGTTGAGCCACAGCAGCGGGAAGCACTTGCGCAGCCGAGGAAGAGGACATAGACAACCCAGAGGCCAAGGTAAGTAAAAAACTAACGAAACATCCAAGCGAGCCAATAGGGGGGGAGAGCCCCAAGCCCTTTCACGTCTAGAACAGCCTGTCCAGTTGCGGGATGATCGCTGCTGCCACCCGATCCGGCGGCACTCGCCCTAACTGCAGCGCCACGTCGAACAGTCGCTTCAGAGCATTGATGCGCAGGTTAAGCGCCACATCGGCTGTCGCCAACAGCGGCGCCCCTGCCACCCAGCCGGATTCTGCCAGATCGAAAAGGGCCGCCTGGCGCAGGCTGAAATTGGGGTGGGCCAGCAGCGCCACCAGAACTTGGGTCAGCTCCTCGGCTTGTGTAAAGCGATAGAGCACCCAAGCGGCTGCCGAACGCACCCGCTCCGAGGGGTGGCTTAAGAAAGGCCGAATCGCCGCCTCGGCCTCGGTGGCGTTGAGCTGGCCCAGCGCCTCGATGAAGGCTTCCCAGGGCTGCTCCTGCTCCCGCGACTGCAGCAAGGCCAGCAAGGGAGCCACCGCCCGCCGGTCTCCCAACTGGGCCAGGGCATAGGCAGCCTCTTCCCGCACATGCAGATCGCTACAGCCAAGGGCCTCGATCAGGCCGGGCACGGCCCGCACGTCGCCAATTTGCCCAAGGGCTTTGGCCGCATTGCGCCGTAGCGGGTAGCCCCCCAAGGCGGTGCGATCCCGCTCATCTCGCAACGCCAACAGCAGTGGCTCTACCCCCCGCGGATCCCGAACCGTGCCCAAGTACCAAGCGGCATAGTACCGATCTTGCGGGTCATCCCCCTGCAGCCGCGCTATCGCCTGCTCCCAGGTGAGCGGCTGGGGCAGCACCGCCGTGTTGGATGTCATGGGAACCCTTGCAGAGCCGTCCATGGAATCGAGGCCACCTTGCCGATGACTGCCGTTGAGCAGAGGGATCCCTTACTCAGCAGCGCCGTTGCTCTGGGCAGGGGCCGCCGATAGAGCAGTGACCTGCACGATTTTGCCGCCCATCCGCAGAATGCGCTGCATCTCCGTGGACAGCCGGCTGTAAGGAACTGTGATGCTCATGGTACTGCGACGCACCTTAGCCGAGGTGGCCAGAGCATCGGGTGGGTTGAGCAGGCCAGTGTACTCAACCTTGTAAACCCGGCTGCCGGCTTCCGTCAAAGTTTCAGGGCCGCTGGTGCTTTGACCAAACATCGTTTTCCCCCGAGTCGAGTTCAACTTTGTGCGGCACCTGGGCACGAAGACCTCCTGACCGCCAGAGAGGCCGCAAAAGCCACCTCTAGAGGCAGAACTGTACCCAGGCACAAAAGCTTGGGAAGCAGGCAGACAACCTAGCTGGCTCGAAGAGAGCCGCGGCGCCGAAAACCTGGAAACGACCAGCTCAGCTCCACTTGGGCTGCTGCCTGCTCTGTAGGGGCACTCAATTGGAAGACGAAGAAAGAGATCGCTCCCCCAAAAACGGGATCTCTACTCTGGCATCCCTTAGCTAAGGGCGTTGATGGCGTAGTCGAAGTAAATGGCTGCTTCGTTCGCCGCTTGGCCCTTCAGCATGCCCAGAGCACGGCTCTTCATGTGCTGCAGAGCTACAATGTACCAGCTCGGGGAGAGGTTAAAGGAGCGGTTCACCTCCCGCAGGCCCGCCACCAGGTATTCATCGAGGGGGCCCGTGCCGCCTGCAACCAGCGAGTAGGTGATAAAGCGCAGGTAGTAGCCAATGTCGCGGGCACACTTGGCCTGAAACACATCGCCGTGACCCATTTCGCCCGGCTGGGTCAGGTAGGGGAAGCGCTTGAACACTTCCTGCACCGCTTCGCGCACCAGCGTTTGTTGGTTTTGGGTCAAGACACGGGCCGCTTCCAGAGAGGCAGCAGCGCGCTGGTAACGACCATTAACGGCCTGCAGCTCGCTGGCATTGAGAAAACGCCCTTGATTGTCAGCAGCGGCAATCGCTTCGGTAATGACAGTTTTCACCTTGCAACTCCTAAATGCGTTGACTGTTAGCAAAAGTCTTAGTTGAGCAGCCGGCACTCCTCCAAGTTGGGAATGCCTGTCTGCCTGTCGGAAAAAAGGGATCTAGGCGATCTCACGGAGCTTTAAAGAGGGACGACCGCTTTTAACTTAAACAATGGCGGCAGCCGCCTTGTCGAAGTAGCTGGCCACCTCGCTTTGCAGCGCCGAGCAGTCGCCAGGGGTGATGCCGTTCGGATCCATGATCTTGGCCAGGGCTTCCTTCTTCATGGCCGCAATGGCGTTGGCCATGGAGCTGGTGGGCACCCCCAGCGCAATGTAGGTCTCCCGCAGGCCGTTGAGGCAGCGATCTTCCAGCACCGAGCTATCCCCCGCCAAGGTGGCGTAGGTGATGTAGCGCAAGATGATCTCCATGTCCCGCAGGCAGGCGGCCATGCGACGGTTGGTGTAGGCATTACCGCCAGGGGCGATCAGATCCGGCTCCTGGGCAAACAGGGAACGAGCCGCGTTGGTTACGATTTGGGCGGCGTTGCTGGTCATGCGGTTGACAGCATCCAGGCGTTTGTTGCCTTCTGCCACCAAAGCCGCCAGACGGTCGAAGTCTTGATCACTTAAAAAGGCACCGCGTGCATCTGCCTGAGCGATCACCCGGGTAAAGGCGTCTTGCATGATGGATCTCCTTCTGGTCTTTCCAAAAAGCGATGGGCGACTGGCTGAACCTCTCAAAAGTGGGATCCCAAACTCTGTTGTTTGCGGGATCCTCCTTGCCCAAAAACCGGGGATCCTGTGGAGCGGGTTGCTCAAAACTACCCCCACCGAAGCCCCAGATTTTGAGACAGGTCAAGAACCTCTGCGACTTTCAGACAGCCGAGCATCCAGGTCAATTTTATAGCGTGGGAGGGATGAGTGTTTTGTGAAGATTTACAAATAAACAGGCACCAGAGTGTCTGCTTGGCCGCCAATCCTCTGGCTCTGTTGGGTCAGCAGGCCAGAAACTGGTCGGCGAGGGCAGTAAAAAAATGTAAACATTCGTTTCACTTGTTTTGAGATAAAGGCAAGCCTCTTGCCCACACACTGCAGCAGTCAATGTTGCGGGGTACCTATGCCTTGCAGGGCAGCTTTGAGATCCCGGCAGAAGTGGGCAATTTGTTGCAGCCCTTGGGCGGGGGTGGGGGCCTTGGCCAGCCGTTGCACAAAGGCACTGCCCACGATCGCCGCATCCGCTCCCCAGAGAGCAATCTGGCGGGCCTGGTCGGGGGTGGAGATGCCGAAGCCTACCCCAATCGGCAGGGAGGTGTATTGGCGCAGTTGCTGCAGCAAGGCCGGGATCCGCTGCTCCAGGGTGGCCCGTTCGCCGGTGACGCCGGTGGTGCTGACCAGGTAGATAAAGCCGCTGGACTGTTGGGCAATACGGCGCATTCGCTCGGCGGGGCTGGTGGGGGCCACCAGCAGGATGAGGTCGATCCCCTCCGCCTGCGTTGCTTCCCGCAGGGATCCGGCCTCTTCCAGGGGCAGGTCGGGGACGACCAAGCCGGCACAGCCGGCCTGGCGCAGTTGCCGCACAAAGGTGGGGATGCCGAGCTGGTGGATGGGGTTGTAGTAGGTGAACAGGACGAGGGGAGCCCGCAGCGAGAGGCCCCGCAAGCCCTGCAAGATGTCGCCCAAGGTGACGCCCCGGCTGAGGGCGCGGGTGGCTGCTGCCTGGATCACCGGCCCATCGGCCAGGGGATCCGAATAGGGCACCCCCAACTCGATGAGGTCGGCGCCGTTCTCTTCCAAAACTTGCAGGGCCGCAAAGGTGGTTTCCAAGTTGGGATCCCCGGCGGTGAGGTAGGGGATGAGGGCGGCTTCGCCGCGGCTGCGCAGCGCCTGAAAACACGCGGTGATCCGGCTGGGCATGGGATCTGTCCAAGCTGAGGAGATGGAGAGCACCCCCTACTGTAGCGCCTGCCCTAGGGGAGGGGCACAAAATCGTAGCCGGTGCCGGAGCGGTTGCCCCGTTCAATGCGCACCAGCACATGGGGAGCATCGCGGTCGCCGGAGGGCAAAAAGCGCACCTCCCCGGAAGCGCCGTCTGGCAAGCGGAAGTTGGGGTCGCCCAGGGCAGTGAGAATGCCGCTGCGGCTGGGGGATCCCTGCCGAATAGCCTGGAGAAAAACACGGGTGGCGTCGTAGGCCAGTGCCGTGCGCCAACTCACCTGCCCTCCCCACATCTGGGCTGCCTTCTGGGCAAAGCCGCGGTTGCGGGGCACGTCGGGATGCCAGGGCACCGCCACCACCAGCCCCTCTACTGCTGCCCCCCCTTCCTTGAGGGTGGTGAGACTAAACAGCACATCCCCCCCCACCAGGGCGAGGGGCTGGCCAAGGGCAGCGTTCTCGCGGGCAACGGCCAGGGCTTTTTCGGCCACGGAAGCCGTGGGCGCCAAGAAAGCCGCCTGAGATCCCTGCCCCAGAGCTGTCTGCAGGCTGGCCTGGGGGTTGAAATCGGCTGCCGACAGGTCGAAGGTCGCCAGCACAACGCCCCCTTCGCTGGTCAGGGTAGCGGCAAAGGCGTCGCGCAGGCTGGTGCTGTAGGCGCTGTTGGGGTTGTAGAAGATGGCCACCCTCTGCAGGCGCAGTTTGTTAAGGACATAGCGGGCCAGTTGCGTGCCAGCAATCTGGTCGGAGGGGACGGTGCGAAAGATGGCGTTCCCCAGCAGGCTGATGCGGGTGCTGGTGGAGGTGGAGGAGATCATGGCCAGGCCGGCAGACTGATAGATCTCAGCCGCCGCCAGGGTGGCATCGCTGGCGTTGTGGCCGATCACCCCCAGGATCTCGGGCTGGCCCACCAGGGCTTTGGCCACTGCCGCCGCTCGCTCTGGGTTATCCCCGTCGTCGGCAATCACCACCCGCAGCAGCCGCCCTGCAATACCCCCTTGCTGAAATAGCTCCTCTTGGGCCTGGGCCACGCCGCGCAGGGTCTCCTTGGCGCGGTTGGGGTTGCTGGAGATGGGCACCACCACGGCTATGCTCAAGGGGTTGCCCTGCTGCTGGGCGCGGGCGTTGTTGAGGAAAATGCGAGCTTCCGGGTCGTTGCGGTTGTTCTGTAGCCCCATCTCTAGGAGCGGGATCGCCGCGCCGAAATTGCCCTGGCGCAACAGCTCTGCTGCAGCCACGGCGGCGGGACTGCTATCGGCAAACAGGGTGCGCTCGCCGCTGGTTAAGAGCAGATCTTGGGCCCTACCGCCCAACCCTGGCAGAGGGATCCCTTCTGGCCAGCGGATGTAGCCCGCCTGCCAGGCGCGATGACCACCCCAGAGGAGCAATAGCCCTAGGGCAATGTAGACGATAGGGGGTGGAGACTTCGCAGCCATGGGCCCCAAGGAAGAGAACAGCAGAATCCGGACAGCAGGGGTACCGCTCACGCCTTCAGGAAGCTCTTGGACCCCCCCTCTTCAAGGATCTTCAAGAACTTTCTTGAAGCATACGCTGAGGATCGGGACGGTAGGAAGGGCTGTTGCGGTATTGGCGCTCCAGTTGCTCCACAATGGAAACAGGAACAGATGGGGTTGCCGGGGGCTCTTCTGGAGGTGCGCCGGCCTGTGGCTCGGTCTCCAAGTTAGCCGGCTGAGAGGTGGCCCAAACGACTCCTGCGATCAGCAAAAGAACCAAAGCGGCAGCGTAAAGAAATGCGGCAATGGCCATTGGGGCAAGACTCTAGCTTTCCCTTCCCATGATAGAGGTTGTCGAAAACCCTTTGCCTCAGGATCCGCTCGAGCAAGCCCTGTGGGACTGGCACCGGGGCCAGGCGAGGGGATCCCTGCTCTTGCACGCCTACAGCGCCGAGGGGATCCCGCTGGCAGAGGAGCCCCAGGTGGTCTCGCCGGAGGTGTTCTTCACCCAAGAGCTGCCGGAGGTGGAGGCCCTGGCCTTAGAGCTCTGCCGCGGTCGGGTGCTGGACATTGGCGCCGGCACGGGCCGCCACAGCCTGCTGTTGCAGGAGGAGGGGTTTGCCGTAGCCGCCCTGGATCGCTCGCCGGTGGCGTTGCAGATCATGGCCGAACGGGGGGTGCATTGCCGCATCGCCGCCGACCTGTTCCACTGGGAGGGGCCGGAAGAGCCCTTCGATACGCTGCTGCTGCTGATGAACGGCGCCGGCCTGGTGGGATCCCTGGCGGGGTTGGAGCGCTTTTTAAGCTTGGCCCGCCACTGGGTTCAGCCCACCGGCCAGTTGCTTGTGGATTCCACCGATCTAGCCGATCTCAGTGAAGAGGGCGACGCGGCGGATCTGCCGCAGGTAGAAAGTTCAGCTAATTCTGAAGCCGAGGATCGGGAGAAGGGGAGAGACTGCAGAACAGCGGGCGAGGCAAAAGCCAGGGTGGTGAACTTTGTGGCCGAGTACGGCGGGCAGCGCGGGGATCCCTTTCCCTGGCTGTTTGTGGATCCGGAAACCCTGCTGCGCTGTGCCCACGCCAACGGCTGGCAGGGACAAATTCTCTACCAAGAGCCGGAGGGGGCCTTTCTGGCACGGCTTGCGCCTCTCTAAGCGCAGCCCCTTAGTGGGAAAGGATCTGCGACAAGAAAAGGCGAGAACGCTCTTCCTTGGGGTTGCTGAAAAACTCTTGGGGGGTGTTTTCTTCCACGATCTTGCCGCGGTCGAAGAAGACAATCCGATCCGCCACCTCGCGGGCAAAGCCCATCTCGTGGGTTACACACACCATGGTCATGCCCGAGCGGGCCAGCTCCCGCATCACGTCCAGCACCTCTTTGACCATCTCCGGATCCAAGGCCGAGGTGGGCTCATCGAAGAGCATCACCGCCGGATTTATGGCCAAAGCGCGGGCAATCGCCACCCGCTGCTGCTGCCTCCCCGAAAGTTGACCAGGATACTTCTCGGCTTGCTCGGCGATCCCCACTCGTCTCAACACCTCCATAGCCCGTTCAACTGCCTCGGCCTTTTTCTATCTATTTCTATGAGCGCAACTGCTGAAGCGAGTGGAGCTAGCTTTCTGGCCCGCCATCGGCGGAACATCGCTGTCTCTCTGGCCCATCGTCTAGAAGCAGCCAGGGCAGCCAACAACACCCACCTGCTGGAGTTGCTGGAACAGGAGCAACGGCAACCAGCAGCAGAGTCCAGCGGCAGGGATCCCTCTGTTTCGGGTCTATGGCGCCACCTTTGGGAGGGTCTGAGCATCGGTTATCGGGCTTTAGGCGGAGGTGGGATCCGCTTGTTAGGATTGACCTAAATCACGGGAGAGGCGCGGGGATGGTTTGGCAATTGCTGACGTGGCCGGCCCAGAGCTTGCTGTGGTTGGCGGAGCAGATTCGCGAGCGGGCCGAGGCACAACTCGACAGCAAAGAAAACCTCCAGAAAGAACTCACCGCTCTCCAGATTCAGCTCGATCTGGGGGAGATCGATGAAGAGACCTATAGCCAGCGAGAAGAGGAGATCCTGCTGGCTCTGGAAGCCCTGGCCCAGGCCGAAGCCGGCAGTGCCGACGAGGATCCCTGAGTTCTGCGGGGGATCAGAACATGGGAGAATAAGCTTTGGTTGACCTCATTTTCCTACCCTGGGTTGCTTTCCATGGCCGAATCCCGCGAAACCTTAGTGCTCCGCGACGAGCAGAACCAGCCTCTGAAATGCGAGATCCTGAGGCAGGTGGTCATTGAGGAACAAGCCTATGCACTGGCCACGCCCGTGGACGCCGTGATCAAAGTTCTGGTTTGGGAGGGGGAAGAAGAGCCCGGCCAAGCGGTGAACGGAGATGCGGACATGGAAGGGATCCTGGATGAGCCGGATCCAGAGGAGCTCCAGGCTGCTATCCCCACCATCCAGGCCGTCTTGGAGGAGTTGAACTTGACTCTGCAGCAAAACGGCTTCGACATCCTGACGGTGCAGGGAGAGTTGCCCCCTGTTGAAGAGGAAGATGTGTTCGAGCTGGGCGAAAGCGAGGAAGATGCCCAGGAATTCCAACTGCTGGCTACCTTCTTCTACAAAGACAAGAAATACGGCATCTTTACGCCCCTCGACCCAGTTCTGGTCTACGTGGCCCTGCCTGACGAGGGGGATCCCTACCTACTGAACCCAGAGGACTCGCCAGCCCTGTTCGACCAACTCAATGCTGTGCTGCTCGATCTGGACGAGGTAGTGGAAGAGGAGGAGTACGATGATGAAGAATATGACGATGAAGACGAGGACTAGGCAGCTCGGGGTTTCTGCCTGAGAATTGAAGGCACCTGGGCCAAAAAGCCCAAAGGTGGAAGTACCAAGCCTCTTGCCCCAATGCAGCCCCTTGGTTGCCGCTCAAGTCGATTGGGCGGAGTCTTTTTGTTGCCAGCGCCAGCTAGGGGAGCGGCAGATAATGGAAGGAGGCCCTCGTTCAGTTCCCCAGGCGTTGCCCGATCCCAAGGAGCAGCAGGGATGCAACCGGTTGACCTGACCACCCTCCGTGCTGTGCTGGCAGATCTAAAAGGGGCTGAGGCCGGGGGGGATCCCTTGCTGCCTGCCCGCGTGGAGTGGATCCAGCAGACGGATCTGTGGACGGTGGTGATTGGCCTGCGCACCCTCAAGGCGCGTCCTTGCTTGCTACTGTCTTGGCATCCTCAGGCGGCCCGAGTTCACCTCTGTCAGGCTCCCCCCAAGGAAGCAGAGGACTTGCCCTTTAGCCAACACCTGCAACGGCACCTGCGGGGTTTGGCGCTGACGGAGCTGGCGCTGCTGGACGAGTGGGAGCGGGTGATTGACTTTCGCTTTGCCCCTCGCCCCGCGGATCCCCCTCAACGCCACCTTTATCTGGAAGTGATGGGCAAGTACAGCAACGCCATCTTGGTGGACGAGGGGGGCATGATCTTGGCCTGCGGCCACGGGGTAAGCGAGCGACAGTCGCGGGTACGGCCGGTGCAGCCGGGTCTACTTTACGAAGCTCCCCCTGCCCTAAGCGATCCCATCCCCCAGCGAGCCGAGCCCTTCTCCCAGTGGCAAGAGCGTCTTGCCCTAATCCCTGGCCCCATTGCTCAGCGGCTGCTGCGCTGCTACCGCGGCCTGAGCCGGCATTTGGCAGAGGCCATGTGCCTGCAGGCCGGGATCCCACCCCAAACCCCCACCAACCAACTCTCGCCCCAGGAGTGGCAGGCCCTGTTTTTTTGGTGGCAGGACTGGCTGGCCCGCCTGGAAACGGCTCAGTTTAAGCCGGCCCTTACCCCCCAGGGGTACACTGTTCTCGGCTGGAGGGGCTCTGGCGGGGATCCCTCTACACCCAACTTGCATCAGCTCCTGGAAGCCTACTACCAAGCCCAGCTCAACCGCGAACGCTTTGAGCGAGAGCGGCAGCGCCTGGGGCAAAAGCTGGCTGCCCTGCTGAAAAAACTCCGCCAGCGGCAAGAGCACTTCGAGAGGATGCTGGCCGACTCGGCCCAAGCGGAAGCCTCCAAGCAGGCTGCCGATCTGCTCATGGCCCATCTCCACCTCTGGCGGCCAGGGCTGAGCTTGATGGAGCTGCCAGACTTTTTTAGCGGCCAGATGGTCAAGATCCCGCTGGATCCGGAGAAAAACGCTGTTCTCAACGCCCAGGCCTACTACCGCAAGCACCGCAAACAAAAACGAGCCCAGGAGGCCGTCCAGCCCTTGCTAGAAGCTGTAGCGCAAGAGATCCGCTACCTGGAGCAGGTGGAAGCGACCCTGCAGCATCTGGGAACCTATCGGGATCCCCAGGACTTGGCCGCCCTTCGAGAAGTTGAGACCGAGCTGATTCAACAAGGCTACCTAGAGAGCCCCAGCCGGGCAGAGGGATCCAGACGGGCCTCTTCAGCCAGCTTCAACCCCTATCGCTTCACTAGCCCCAGCGGCTTCTCCATCTGGGTGGGGCGCAACAACTGGCAAAATGATCGGCTGACCTTCCGCGTGGCCCAAGACCAAGATTGGTGGTTTCACGCCCAAGAGATCCCCGGTAGCCACGTGCTGTTGCGCCTGCCTCCGGGCGCGGTGGCCGAAAGTGAAGATCTGCAGGCGGCTGCCGATCTGGCGGCGTATTTTAGCCGCGGTCGCTTCAGCGACCAGGTACCGGTGGTGTATACCCGCCCTAAGTGCGTCTTCAAACCCAAGGGATCCCCACCCGGCATGGTGGTTTACCAGCAGGAGCAGGTGCTGTGGGGCCGTCCCAGCCGTGCCCAGTTGCTTGTGGAAAAGGAGGGGGCGCCCAAGCCGGAGGTTCCAGCAGAGCTACAGCCCTCTACTTGGGGTTGACTACGGATCCCATAAACAGCACAGTTTGCGCCTCCCGGTTGGCTCCGGAGGCCACAATGGCAAACCAGAAGGGGCGATCTGCTACGAATTGGAAGGGTTCTTGCCGGTCGAGAGCGGTGCGCGAGACAAGCACGCCAGTGGCGGCTGCCGCCTCGGATCCCTCTTCGTTGACTTCGAGGGCCGCCTTGTGCAAGACTCTGCTGACCCGTGTCGGCTCTGGGGTCATCTGGCTGAAATCGGCCTGAGGGGAAAAGGCGATCCCCAGGCCCAACTGTTGCAAAGCCGGCACCAGATCGGTTTCGTAGGCCAGCTTAAACTTGGGGAGCCGCAGCGAGCCGGGGCGGGTGGGCAGGGATCCCGTCCATTCTTGCCACGTTTCTGGGCTGAGCTCCTGCCGCAGGGCTTCTAAGCTTACTCCCGGTTTCGGCAGCAGGATCAGCAGGGCCAGCTCCCCTTCCCCATAGGGCAGGCGCACCACCTGGAGCTGCTTGGTCTCCCGGTAGCCGTAGCGGCCGGATTGGGCCATCATCGGCACTTGGACACGGCTGCCATCCGGGCGGGTGAAGGGCTGGGGCTCTGTCAGGGCCGGATCGAAGGGCTGGGTCCACTTTCCCCTGAAATAGATGGCGTTGAGCAAAACCATCCTGTCTTCACGGCCGAGGCGGTCCACGAGGCGGTCAATCTTGCCCTGGGTGCGCTCGGCTACCCAACGGTTGATGGCCTGCACCGTTTGAGGGGATCCCAGCTCCACCCGATTGGCCACTGCTTGGTAATAGGTGGCCAGCGCCTGCAAAAAGGGAGGCCGCAGGGTGAGGGTTTGATCGACCCAAAGGCCGTTGGCAATTTGCACCTGGATCGGCCCTTCTGCTTGGGATCGCTCCACCAGCCAGCGCGCCATCTGGGCATTGGTCCAGTTCAACTCATGGAGGGAGAGGTCTTGGGCCTCCAGCACCTCGGCCATGGCCGCCTGCGTTTCCCCAGCGGCGCCGTTGTACAGCATGCTCAGAGCCAAGTGAATGCTCAAAGGAGAGAAAAAGAGGTTCTCTTGCGGCTGCTGCTGGAGCAGGCGATCAAACAGCTTTAGCGCAAAGCGACTTTGGGCTTGCTGGGCCACCGCCTCTTCTCCATACCCTTCCCCGTAGGTCACGGTCGGCTGGAACGGGAGCCGCAGAGGGGTTTCCTGGGATCCCATCCCGTGCGTGGGCCAAAGGCCCAAGAGCAACAGGCCAAACAGAACCAAAAGCGGGATCTGGCTTGCCGAGAATCTGCTCATTCTTGGCTGGGGAACGACTCTGAGGCTATGGTATCGGGCTAGGGGTGGAGGGCTCTTGCCCAAACTGGCCGTTGTGGCTGCGCTTGAGGGGAGCCTGGCCAAACTGGCCGAGGATCCCTCCCTCTCGCTTAAGGAGCAGGGTAGGATTGAGCATGCCCAGCTCAACAGGAGACAAGAGATGAGTTGGCAGTCACAGAGGGGTCGGCGCTCCTACCAGGTTGTCCCCGTGGGCGGGATTGCCTTGGGCCTGGCTCTGCTGCTGCTGGGATGTGCCTCCTCATCTTTGGAAGCCCAGGGGACGGCAGCTGTTGCCAACGCTACCCCCGCCAAAGGAGAGCCCCAGCACCTGCCCGTGGAAGCAGAAGTAACCCTTGCTGGTCGGCGCTTTGAGCTGGAGGTGGCTCGCACCCCTGAGCAACAGCGGCTGGGCCTGATGTTCCGTACCGATTTGCCGCCCAATCGCGGCATGTGGTTCCCCTTCGACCCACCCCAGCCGGCTGCCTTCTGGATGTTCAACACACCGCTGAACCTGGACATTATCTTTCTCCACCAAGGCCGGGTGGTGTACATCGCCGCCAATGTGCCCGGCTGTCCCGCCCTGCCCTGCCCCACCTATGGGCCTCCCCCCAGCCAGCTAGTGGACAGCGTGCTGGAGTTCCGTGGCGGGACGGCAGCGGCCTTGGGCTTGCAAGTTGGAGATACGGTTGAGATCCGCGAGCTCTCGCCCAAAGCTCCTTGAGGGTCCTGTTGGCCGTCTTGATTGCGATTGGGATGGCCTCTTTGCGATGATTCTTCCTAGGGGTCGCTGATGCAAAGAGGCGACGGCGAGCTCAGGATGGTTCGGCTACTGCCAGCAAAGCCCTATGGAGGTTAGCAGCGTAGCCCAGTGGCTGGGGGTCGGGGCTGTGGCCCTGGCTTCTGTGCTTTGGGCCGAGATTGTGCGGGATGTGCGCCATTGGCTAGCTCACCAGTGGCCCTGGCTGATGCCCAAACACACCCTGCACCACCGCCTGTTTCGCCCCGATCTCAGCGTGGTAGACCCAAAGTTATACCGGGAATCCCAGTGGCACCACGATGTCCCCGAAGCGGCGACGATGATCCTGGCCGGGATCCCTTGGGTGGTGCTGTTGGGACAGGGATCCTGGCTGTATGGCCTAGCGGCGGCGGTGGGGGTACTCTACTCGGCCAGTTTTCTGGTTGCCGGCATGTTGCGCGGCTGGGGGCTGGCCCTGCAGACGGACATTACCCACCAACCCGGGCCTTTCCCTGCTCCTCCTGCCCAGTGGCATGTCAACCGCGCCTACCACTGGCGGCACCACTTCGACGATACCAACGCCTACTTTTGCGGCACCCTGACCTTAGTGGATCGGATCATGGGCACCAGTCTCTCCTTTAAAGGCAAGCGCGTGGCCGTCACCGGTGCCTCTGGCACTCTGGGCCGGGCCCTCTTGAAGCACTTTTCCCGCCATGGGGCCAAAGTCATCGCCCTCAGCTCCCATGCGGATTCGGTCGCCATCGAAGTGGACGGCCAGCCCCAGCCGGTGGAGACCATCCACTGGCAGGTGGGTCAGGAGGGATCCCTGGCCGGGCTCCTGGAACGAGTCGATATCTTGGTGATCAACCACGGCCTCAACGTGCATGGGGAGCGGGATCCCGAGTCGGTCCACCAGTCCTATGCTGTCAACACCTTCTCCGCTTGGCGCCTGATGGAGCTGTTTTTCCAAACGGTGCGCGGCAATCGGGAAATGGCCACCAAAGAGGTTTGGGTGAACACCTCCGAAGCCGAGGTCAGCCCTGCTTTTAGCCCTCTCTACGAGCTCTCCAAACGGGCCCTGGGCGATCTGGTTACCCTACGCCGTCTCGATGCCCCCTGTGTGGTGCGCAAGCTCATCCTCGGGCCCTTCAAGAGCCAGCTCAACCCGATTGGAGTCATGTCAGGCGATTGGGTGGCCGCCCAGATCCTGGCCCAGGCCAAGCGCGATTGCCGCAACATCATCGTTACCATCAACCCCCTCACCTACCTGCTTTTCCCGCTGAAAGAGTTGGCCGTCAGCACCTATTTCCGCTTGTTCAGCCGCCGCTCTTCTCGCCCAGCTCTTCTGGGTCCGGCCGCCGGGATCCCTTTGATTTAGGGGGGCCGCAAATCCTGCCCGGCTCTATGGCATCAGGCGCAAAACTGGGGTAAGACAAGAGCAGGTTCCTTGGCGGCAGGGGATGGGATCCCTTGCGCTAACCCGAACTTTTGGGGAGCGAGAGGGCTCTTCCGCTCGATCTCCCTTATGAACCCTGGGTGTGAGGAGTAGGAGTGAGTGTAAACATGGTGCGACAGTGGGTGAGCGCAGTCCTCTGCGTGGTGGGCGGGGCTTTAATGCCGGGGCTTTTGTCCGGCTGTGCCATCCCGATGCCTTCGGCATCCGCGGGAGTTTCTGAGATCCAGGTGCGCTTGGTGCATGTGGCCCCCAATGCCCCTCGGATCGACTTGGAAGTGGGGGGGGTAAGGGCTGCTCAAGGTGTAGCCTATGGCTCGGTGAGCGAGTACGTGCGTATGCCGGCGGGCGAGTACGACATTGTTTTGTTTTCAACCCCTGAGACGACCAGCCCTGGCCAGCCCGCGAGTTTTAAGGACTCCGTTCCGCTAGCGCGAACGGTTGCGGCCAGAACTGTGGCCAACCTCAGAGGCGGGGGAGTGTTCTCGGTGGTGGCTGCTGACGAGCCCAATCGCGTGACGGCCTTAGTTTTGGAAGACAACATCAACTCGCTGTTTGACCAAGCCCTGGTTCGGTTTGTTCACGCTGCCCCTGATGCGCCGGCCCTGCAATGGCAGGGGGAGCAAGGGCGGGTGCTGATACCTCAGTTGGCCTTCGGGCAAGTTTCCACCTTTCAAGCCATGCGACCCGGCTTTACCCAAATTCAGGTGGCCATAGCTCCTTCAGCCCCCGCGCCAGGTGGGCAGTCGTCTCCTGGCCGGAGCATTCCCTTGCAACGGTTTGACCTCCAGTTAGAGGCAGGGAAAGTCTATACCCTTTACGTGGCGGGGCTGATGCGCAGCAATCCGGGCCTAAACTTGGTGCTGGCAGAGGAAACGCGGGCTCGTAGGCTCCTATAGCAAGGCTGCTTGCGGCTTGATCCTCTCTATACTGTGAGACTAGCCAGTCGTCTCTAGCTTTGGGGACACAGCCCGTGGATGCCTTATTTCAAGTGGTGGTGCTCAGCCAAACCCCAGATCCCGAACGGGTGATCTACCAGGCGATGCACCAAGATCACAGCCCTGATTTTGTTACCCCAGAGAGCCGGATCCCGGAAAAATATGGCGAGGCCGTGGTGCGGCATCTGCTGGAGGGCAACCGTGGCCACTATGGGCCGCTGGAGCACCCTCAGATCACGTTTGGGGTAGGCTATTTTCCCCATGCTGTCATGCAACAGGCCCGTACTCATCGGGTGGGAATTTCTTTCGACGTTCAATCTTTTCGATATACAGGCCAGCAAATTGCCGATTTGGGCAAAAGACTCTTGTCTGGGCCCCGGAGAACGCCCCCCAACCCCCCGCCCGGCCCCCCCAACCAGCCCCCCAGCCCCCCGTATACGGGGGGCTGGGACGAAACTTCTGCTTTTGCCGACAAAACCGGGGCAGAGTTAGCTTTGCAAGAGTTGGAAACTCTATTTTACGTTCCCGCCAGCGTCAAGGAAGGCAAAGCCAAAACCCGCCAAGGCTTCAAGCCCATCTCTCCCGAGGCCCTAAACATCATTCTTGAGCAGTATCGCAGCCAGGCCATTGCCTATTATCGCCTGGTCGAAGAGTGTGGGGTGCCCTATGAGGATGCTCGTAACATCATCGGCTACGGGATCCGCCAACATTTTGTAGTGTCTTTTAATTGCCGCAGCTTGATGCACTTTCTGGATTTGCGGGCTAAGGAGGATGCCCAGCGGGAGATCCGCGAGCTGTGCGAGTTGATGTGGCCCCACTTCGAGGCTTGGTGCCCCCATGTGGCCGCCTGGTACCGCCAAAACCGCTGGGGCAAGGCCAGGCTTTCTCCCTAACAAGTTCCCAACCATTGGGGACGACTATGGATCCCAAAGCTTATGAACAAATGGCAGGCCTAGAGGATCGACATTGGTGGTTTGTGGGCCGCCGACAGATTCTCAGCCGGGTTATTGCAGGGATCCCTCTTCCTCCCTCAGCTTGTATCTTGGAAGCGGGATGTGGCAGCGGTGGCAACCTGGAAATGTTGTCTCAGTTTGGCCAAGTCTGGGCCATGGAAAGAAGCGAAATAGCATTGCCTTTGGCCCGGGCTCGTGGCATTGCGATTGTGGAAGAAGGCGAATTGCCGCATCGGATCCCTTTTGGCTCTCAACAATTTGATTTAATTGCTCTGCTGGACGTTCTGGAACATTTAGACGAAGACACAGCAGCTCTGGAAGCCCTCATCCAGAGGTTAAAGCCATCTGGCTACATGGTGATCACGGTGCCGGCTTATCCCTGGCTGTGGAGCGCCCATGACGAGCTCAATCACCACAAGAGACGCTACACAGCGGCACAACTTCTCTCCTTACTCAAGAGCGCCGGCTTGCAAATTCATACCTTTACCTTTTTCAACAGCTTTCTCTTCCCTCTGGCAGCAGGGATCCGCCTAGCCCAGAAAATACTTCGCCTGCGGGAAAGTCCAGACTTGAAAATGCTGCCCCTTTGGCTCAATCAACTTCTAGCAGAGATTTTTGCCGCGGAAGCCTATTTGATCCCCAAGTTTTCGTTGCCCTTTGGCCTGTCGTTGTTGGCGGTAGCCAGCCCTATTGCGGCAGCGGGACGGAGCCCTTTGAAAATTGCTCCTCTGGGAAACTGAGCCTCTTAATCCTCAACTTCTCGCCGTTATTACCAGTTTTTTGAGTCAACTTGGCCGATCGCGCTAGCGAGACGGAGTCCTTGCAGCCTCAAGGGGATAATCTTTTCATAAGATTGTTCCCAGTCTTCGTTTTTGGAGGAGATAGCTCTTGGCCGATCGCGCTAGCGGGACGGAGTCCTTTCGCACCAGGGAGACGGAACCTTTGCGCAGCTACGCCCTTCGCTTGGATCCGCATCGTCTGTGGGTGCCCCTAGCTTGCTTCGGGGATGGCCTTTGTATTTGGTTGGCCTTTGGGGCAGGTTACTGGCTGCGCAGCTTGCGCCCTCACCAGCTTTTGCCGTGGGATGTTTATGCCGGCCTGGGATTGCTGACCGTTCTCAGCTACTGGGGCGTTCAGGCCGGTTTGGGCGGATATGGCGAATCGAAGCGCCTATCCCGCTTTGAGGAATGGGCCAGTTTGCTGCTGGGGCTGGGGGTGACCTTTGGCCTGGTGTTGGCAGGGGCCTTCTTCGTGCGCTCTGTCTCGCTGTCGCGCTTGGTAGTGGGCTATGCCGGCCTGCTGGCCCTGCTCGGCCTGACGGGGATGCGGTTAGCGCTGCGGCTGGGCATGGGCTGGCTGTATGCCCGCGGCCAGGGGCGGCGACGGGTGATCTGGGTGGGATCCGGCTTGCTGTTGGCCGAGGTGCTGGAGCGGCTAGAGCGCTGCCCGGCTTTGGGGTTTGAGATCAAGGCTTGGGCCGTGGCCGGGGATCCCTCGGCGCCAGAAGCGGGGCCTCTGCAAAAGCTGGAGCGCCTGGATCCCGCTCATCTGGTGGCCTATGTGCAAGCTCACCCTGAGATCCAAGAGGTGTGGTTTGGGCAGCCGGAGCTGGCCAACGCGCCCCTGCTTCTTACTTTGCAGGCTCTGTCGGTGCAGGTGCGCCTGGTGCCAGATATTCTTGGCTTCTTAACGGTTAACCTGCAGTTCCACTCTCTGGACGGGATCCCGCTGCTGACGCTGCGCCACCCCCCTTTGCGCTACGCCCACAACCGTTTCCTCAAGCGAGCTATGGACATCTTGGGAGCTTCCCTGGGCTTACTGTTGCTCAGCCCCCTGTTTGTGGTCATCGCCGTGCTGGTGGCCTGCAGCAGCCCCGGCCCCATCCTGTATTGGCAGGAGCGGGTGAGCTTGGATGGGCGTCGCTTTTGGATTGCCAAGTTCCGCACCATGCGGGTGGATGCTGAAGCACCCGGCCAGCCGCGCTGGACGCGCCCCGGGGATCCGCGCCGAACCAAGATAGGAGCCTTTTTGCGCCGCACCAACCTGGATGAGCTGCCCCAGCTTTGGAACGTTTTGAAGGGGGAAATGAGCTTGGTGGGCCCCCGCCCGGAGCGGCCCTACTTTGTCGAGCAATTTAGCCAGGAGATCCCCAAGTATCTGGATCGGCATTTGGTCAAAAGCGGCCTCACCGGCTGGGCTCAGATCCACGGCCTGCGGGGAGACACCAGCATCGCCCGCCGCACCCAGTATGATCTCTACTATGTGCAAAACTGGTCCCTGTGGCTGGATCTGCGCATCCTGGCCATTACCCTTTGGCAAGGGATCCGCGGACGGCTGACCGGATATTAGGGGTTGCTTATGCCATCCTCGCCCACGCCCCAAGAACTCCTTTACGAGGGCAAAGCCAAACGGGTCTACCGCACCGCCGATCCCCAGGTTTACCTCTGCCAATACAAAGACGACGCCACGGCTTTTAATGCCCAAAAGCGGGGATCCATCCCCGGCAAAGGAGAAGTCAACTGCACCGTCTCTAGCCGGGTGTTTGCCTACCTGGCGCAGCAGGGTATTCGCAACCACTTCTTGAGCCAGACCGGCCCCCGTGAGATGCAGGTGCGCGCCCTACAGATCCTGCCTTTGGAAGTGGTGGTGCGCAACCGCACTGCCGGCAGCCTCTGCCAGCGCTTAGGCCTGGAGCAGGGCCTGCCCATCGAGCCACCCCTGGTGGAGTTCTACTACAAAAACGACGCCTTGGGAGATCCCCTGGTCACTCCCGACCACATCCGCCTGTTGCACCTGGCCACGCCGGAGCAGGTGGAGAAACTGGGATCCCTGGCTTTGGCAGTCAACACTCACCTTGGCAACTTCTGGCGGCGCTGCCGGCTGGAGCTGGTGGACTTTAAGCTGGAGTTTGGCCTGGACGAGGAAGGGCAGATTTGGCTGGCGGACGAGATCAGCCCCGACACCTGCCGCCTGTGGGATCTCCAAGGGACCGAGCCGCGGGTGCTGGATAAAGACCTTTTTCGCTTTGATCTCGGCGATCCGGCAGCCGGCTACCAAGAGGTGCTGCAGCGAGTGCTCCAGGCTACGGATCCCAATCTCCCCTCTCCTGCAGCGCGGGAGAGGGGCAGGGGGTGAGCGTGCCATGACTTCTCCCCGCCCCCCCGGCCCTGACGAGCGCTTCCGCCGCCAACTGGCCGACCTGTTGGACACCTGGGTGGAGCAGGGGCTCATCCAGCCGGCGCAGCGGGATCGCCTGCGCGAGCACTACCAACTGGACAGCTTGCCGCGAACAGCTGGCAGCCGCTTTGCCCTGTTGCTGCTGCTGTTGGGCGCCGTGCTGGTGGGCTTGGGGGTGATCTCCTTCGTGGCCGCCAACTGGGACGCCATTCCCCGCTCGGCCCGAGCCTTGGGATCCCTGGCCCTCATGGTGGGGCTGCAGGTGGCCGGCTTGCGGCTCTGGCAGCAGGGATCCCCGCGCTTAGGCAGCGCTTTGTTGATGGCCGGCGAGCTGTCTTTGGGGGCCGCCATTGGCCTGATGGCCCAGTGGGTTCAAATCGGGGGATCCCTGGCGGGCTTGTTTTTGGGCTGGGGGCTGGGCAGCTTGGCCGTGGCCTACAGCTTGGTCCACACCCCCAGTGGCGTCTTGGCCTGTCTTTTGTTTGCCCTGGCTGGAATGACTGCCGTCTGGGAAGGAGGGATCGGCTCGGCTCTGGATCCCCTCTACCCCTGGCTGGCCCTGGGCCTGTTGCTGCCTCTTGCCTATGGGTGCCGCTCCCGCTGGATCTTGGCTTTGGCGCTGGTGAACTTCGGCCTGGCGCTACAAAGGTTGGCAGAGCGCTGGGACAGCTGGACCCTCTGGCTGCTGCTTGGCCTTGCCGTCGTCTGGGGGCTGGGAGTCGGGCACCAACGCCATGGGCACTGGCTAAGCCGGATCTGGACCGGAGAAGAGGGCCAGGGTGGCGAGCAGGAGCAGGGCTTGGATCTGATCCCGACGGCGGAGGGGCTGGCTTTGCTGGGGTTGGGCTTCTTGCTCTACATTTGGAGCTTTCGTGACGCCTGGGACTGGGATCCCAAACCCCTGCCCTTGTTCCAAGCTGGGGATCCCTGGGCGGGCCTGTCGGCAGCAGGATTGCTATTGCTAGCCGGTTGGAGCTGGTGGCAGGGCTGGCAGGCAAAGAGTTCCCAGCCCGTTTCTGCTTGGCTGAAGGATGCTGCCGTTCTGTTCTCGCTGGTTGCCTTGGTGCTTTTGCTGGGGATCCGCAGCGCCCTGCCTTTGAACCTAACCGCAAAGGTAGCCTTGGCCTTCTTTGCTCCCTGGATCGTGACCCTTTTGCTCGTGGGATTGTCGGTGGTGCTCTGCTGGGAAGGGCTGCAGCGGAGGCGGCGGAGCCGCTTCTGGCAGGGGCTATTGGGCCTGACCTTGGTGGTGCTGACCCGCTTTTTCGAGTACCAGACCAACCTGATGACCAAATCGGCGGTGCTGGTGGTCTGTGGGATCGGCGTGATCTGGCTTGGGCTGAAATTTGAGCGGCGGATTTTCTCCCGTCTCTAATTCTTGCCCTTCTAGGAAGCCAAGCCCCGCTACATGATCAAGCAAAGGAAAAAGCTGGAATTGAGCTGGAATTCACAAGAATTTACAAAGTTTAAGGAACCTGCTTGTATTCCCCAACGTCTTTGCTAGTAAATTCTCAGCTTTGGCTTGAGCTGAGAAGGAAGTGGGCATCTCTATCAAGATTTGGAGAATACAAATGAAAGTAGGACTGCGTTTGGGTATTTTGGCTTTGCTACTTACGCCCTTTTGGGAGAGTGGTTCTCTTTCGGGTGTTGCCTTGGCTGAAGATCATCTTTTAGTGGCTCAGGCCCCGGAGCCAGCTAGGCAGCCTATGCCTTCTGTGCCTAGATCGATACCCTCCCCAGTTCCCATAGCTCCGGTAGGATCCTCAGAAACTCTAGATGAGCTATTCCGCCAGGTTCCTTTCCCCCTTTCGCCAAGACCTCTGCCTGGCCTTCCGTGCTCGAGACCCATGGTGTTGCGCTCAGTAACCCTCAGCGCTCCTCCGCCAAACCCTGCTTCCCCCCTGCAATCGGAGGTTCCACCCAACGTTTGGGCAACTCTCCAGGGCCCTTTCGGGACAGTCAACTGGGGAGATCGCCGACCCGATAAAGTCTTTGCTCATACCTTCCAATGGAGCCCCCCTTGTAAAACGGGCTGCCGGATGGGAGGCACCCTTACGTTTACCTATAGCAATAACTTGCAGGCAACAAGTAACACAACTCCTGATGCCGGGAACGACAAGTACTACCTATACAACGGCGGGACTTTAACTCAAGCGGGGTTTTTGTATACTTTCTCAAGTCCGCCTTCCCAAATTCCGCCTGGCCAAACCTTCACCAAAACTCTAACCCTCTCGCCGGCAGAGATTGCCAACAACCAAGTGACCTTAGTAGTTCAAGATGATACGGCGGTTTTGGGAGCTAAGCTAGAGCTTAGATACTGCTGCTGCGAATGCGAATTTCCCATTTGAGTGCAATTCACGTAGGGGGGACTTCATTGTTCCCCCTTTTCTTCAGCTGAACCTAGCTGAAGTTCTCAAAGCCTACTCAGAAAAAGTAGGAAAGCCTAACGGCGGGCCTGGGCAAAAATGGCTTGCAAAATCTCGTCGGCCCCCTGCTGTTTTAGCTTTTCTGCAAGAGCCATCCCCACTGCCTCGGGATCGGCAGTGGATCCCGTCTGGGTATCGCGAATGAGCCGCCGCCCCTCTAGGTCAGCCACCATGCCGGTCAGGTGCAGCTCTTCACCCTGAACTTGGCTGTGGACGCCGATGGGCACCTGACAGCCCCCCTCCAGCGCCCGCAGGAAAGCTCGCTCGGCCAAACAGCGCGCTGTCGCCTCCGCATCGGCTAAGGGTCGGATAAGCTCCAGAATCCGCTCATCTCCCTGCCGACACTCGATCCCCAGGGATCCCTGGCCAACCGCGTACAGAGACACACTGGGATCCAGCACCTCGTGGATCCGCTGTTCTTGGCCCAGGCGCTTCAGCCCCGCCACCGCCAAAATTAGGCCGTCGTACTCCCCCCGATCCAGCTTGGCCAGGCGAGTGTTGAGGTTGCCCCGCACATCCTTGAAGTGCAGGTGGGGAAAGGCGTGGCGCAGTTGGGCCAATCGCCGCAAAGATGAAGTGCCGATCACCGTTCCTGCTGGCAGGGTGGCCAGTTGGTAGCCGCGCAGCTCTTCCCGCAGCACCAGCGCGTCCAAAGGATCCTCCCTCTGCGTAATCGCCCCCAGGACCAGGCCTTCCGGCAAACGGGTGGGCAGATCCTTAAGGCTGTGCACCGCTAGATCGCTGCTGCCGTTGAGCAGGCTGACCTCCAGCTCCTTGGTAAACAGGCCCTTATCGCCAATTTTGGCCAGCGCCACATCCAGGATGATGTCTCCCTGGGTGGAAAGGGTGTGCAGCTCTAGCGGCAATCCCGGATGGTGGGCCTGCAACTGCTCCATCACCCAGTGGGTCTGGGCCAAGGCCAGCTCACTTTTGCGGGAGGCGATCCGCACCGGCTGGGCAGCCCCTGCCGAGGGTTGCCAGGGAGTTGAGGCCAGTTCGCTCATGGCTGCTGCAAAATCCGAGAACACCGTCTTTCACGCTAACTGACTTTGCGGCGCCGCACGGCAGCGGCCTTCAAGATCCTTAACCAAAACTGCCATTTCCCCCCGATCCAGACTTTACTACGGGGATCCCAGCCGGTAGGATAAGTAGACGGATTCTCCGCCGCGGCGGGGAGAGTTGTGGTCTGTCAAGCCTCCTTCTCCAAGGTTGCTAGAGGACAATTCTCTGTAAGCACAGGGCCCCCTGATTTGCTTGGTAGTCTGCCTGGATAGGTCTTATGGAAGAAAACAACGTCGGCAACGGCACTCAGTTACTGCTCAAGCGCACCATCCCTGTCAAGGTGGTGGTCACCCCCCTTTGGAAGAAAGAAATGCAGGAGCAATTGGAGCGGCAGATCGAAGCCACCGATGCTCAGATGCAGCAACTGGAGTTTCAGGGCAAGCGGGCCATTGCCGAGCTGGAGAAGCAAAGCCCTAACCCCAACAGCCCCCAGGTGCTCCAACAGGTGGAAGCGGTGAAAAGCCGCGTGAACGAGCAAAAGATCAAGCTCTTGGATCAAAAAAACCAGTTGCTTCAGCAGATCAACCAACTGAACAACCTGGAGCTGAACCAAGAGGTGCTCCAGGGCAGCGTGGAGAGCTTCTTCCGCGTGCAAAAGGGAGACAACCTGATCCAGAAAATGCAGGTGGAGATCCTGCTGGAAGATGGGGTGATCAAGGAAATTCGCGGCAACCCATAAGCTCTTCATATCCTTTGGGAGGACAGGGATCCCTTGCTGTGGGGTAGCAGATCAAGACCTTTGGTCTTAACCCAAGTCGGTGGCAACACAATAGGTGACAATAATTAACGGCCTCTTAACAGCCGCTGGGCTCAAGCTTGGGACGGCTGGTGCGTACGGGCAAAGTTGTTACCTACGAGATGCTCGCCATGTCTGAGTTTGTCTGGTCAGAGCCTGCCCCCCTCGAGGACCTACATCTTCCCGATTGGTTGCTCACCTCGGCTCAGCGCCGCCGTCTCAAAGCTTTCCTGGTTCTGGCGACGGTGTGGGGGCTGGTCAGCCTGATGCACCAGGTAGCGGTAGCCCGCTGGTTTACCGTTGGCCTGGCCACCTTCATGGTCATCCACATCAACCGCCTGTTCCGGCTGCAACCGGCGGCTCTGCCGCCCCCCTTGAGGCTTTACCCTCCTGGAACAATGGCCTGGGATCCCGCCGCCGCCGAAACGGCCTCCCTGCCTTTGCCTGAGGTGGGCGGGGCTCAGCCCTTAGCGCTGGCGGGTTCTCCTCTGCCGCGAGTGGCGGTGTTGATCCCGGCCAAAAACGAAAGCGCAGTGCTGCCGCGGCTGCTGCACAGCCTCACCCAGTTGGATTACCCCAGCAGCCACCTGGAGCTGTGGGCCATTGACGATGCCAGCAGCGATGCTACCCCCGACATCTTGCAGGAAGCCCAAAAGCGGATCCCTCACCTGCGAGTTTACCGACGGCCACCAGGGCGAGGAGGCGGCAAGTCTGGCGCCCTCAACGAGGTGCTGCCCCTGACGCGGGGGGAGATTATCTTGGTCTGCGACGCCGACGCCATTGTGCCCCCGGATTTGCTGACTCGCACCCTGCCGCTGTTCGGCCAGACCCCCCGCCCCGGCAGACGGACAATCGGCGCCGTTCAGGTGCGCAAAGCCTTGAGCAACCCCAACGTCAACTTCTGGACCCTGGGCCAGGTGGCGGAGATGGCCTCCGATGCCTACTTGCAGCAGCAGCGGGTGGCCATCCGCGGGATTGGGGAGCTGCGAGGCAACGGCCAACTGGTGCGACGGGATGTCCTGGAAAAGTGCGGCGGCTGGAACGAGAACAGCCTCACCGACGACCTGGATCTTACTTTTAAGTTGCACCTGGCGGGGGTGGATATTGCCTTTTTGACGGAGCCGGCCATCGTCGAAGAGGGAGTCACCTCTTGGAAAAGCCTTTGGCACCAGCGTTGCCGCTGGGCGGAGGGGGGCTACCAGCGCTACCTCGACTACTGGCCAGGGATCCTCAGCCGCCGCCTGGGCATGGCCAAGACAGTCGATCTCTGGGCCTTTTTCATCTCTCAGTACCTGCTGCCGATGGCCTTAGTTCCCGATACCCTCTGGGTGCTGTTGACGGGCCACTCCTCGGTGCTGCTCCCCTTGAACGCCCTGGTCATGGGATCTGTGACGGTGGCCTTCTACCGCGGCCTGCGCCAGGTGGAGGGGCTGCGCGGGCGAAAACTCTGGTGGCGTACGGCTCTGGGCTTGGTGTACATGCTCCACTGGCTGCCGGTCATGATCGTGACCACGGCTCGTATGTGTGTGCAGCCCAAGCGGTTGCGGTGGGTAAAAACGGTGCACCATGGCCTCTAGTTCTGCTGTTGGGGATCCCCCAGATCCTGCTATCCTAATCAAACGCCAGCTCACCAAACTACCCAGCCCGACTATGGCCCGCCTCTACTACGACACTGACGCCAACCTGGATCTGCTGGACGGCAAGACCGTCGCCATCATCGGCTACGGCAGCCAGGGCCATGCCCACGCCCTCAACCTGCGCGACAGCGGTGTCAACGTCCTCGTCGGCCTCTACCCCGGCAGCCCCTCTTGGCCCAAAGCGGAGCGGGACGGGTTGACGGTCAAGACTGTAGCAGATGCTGCGGCTGCCGCCGACTGGGTGATGATCCTGCTACCGGACGAAGTGCAAAAGACCGTCTTCCAGAGCGAGATCCGCCCGCATCTAAAGCCGGGGAAGGTGCTCCTATTTGCCCACGGCTTCAACATCCACTTCGGGCAGATCCAGCCGCCCGCAGACGTGGATGTCATCATGGTCGCTCCCAAGGGCCCCGGTCACCTGGTGCGGCGCACCTACCAGGAAGGCCAGGGGGTGCCGTGTCTGTTTGCCGTCCATCAAGATGCCTCCGGGATGGCGCGGGAGCGGGCCATGGCCTATGCCAAGGCCATCGGCGGCACGCGGGCCGGCATTTTGGAGACCAGTTTCCGCGAGGAAACTGAAACAGATCTCTTCGGCGAGCAGGTGGTGCTCTGCGGCGGCCTCACGGCTTTGATCAAGGCGGGGTTTGAGACCCTGGTGGAAGCAGGCTACCAGCCGGAGCTGGCCTACTTCGAGTGTCTGCACGAGGTTAAGCTAATCGTGGATCTCATCGTCGAGGGGGGCCTGGAAAAGATGCGCCACAGCATCTCCAACACAGCAGAATACGGCGACTACACCCGTGGCCCCCGCATTATTACCGAGCAAACCCGCGCTGAAATGAAGCGGATCCTGTCAGAAATCCAAAGCGGCCAGTTTGCCCGCGAGTTTGTCTTGGAAAACCAGGCCGGCAAGCCCGGCTTTACGGCAATGCGCCGCCGCGAGGCGGAGCACCCCATCGAGAAGGTGGGCAAAGAGCTAAGGGCCATGTTTAGCTGGCTGAAGCAATAGCCAGAGGTCGTCTCACAGGCAAGTCTCGTGCTGGATCTGAAGCTGCTGCGGGATCGCCCAGAAGAGGTACGCCAAGCCCTGGACAAGCGCGGGGCCAGTGTCGACCTGGACGGCATTCTCCAGTTGGATCGGGAGCGCCGCCGCTTGGAGGCCCGACGCGGCTCTCTGCAGGCCGAAAGCAACAGCCTGGGCAAGAAAGTGGGCGAGCTCATCCGCCAGGGAGCGGATCCCCAGGGAGCGGAGGTGGCGGCCCTGCGGCAGCAGGGGGCAGATCTCAAGGCCGAGATCGCCCAACTGGAACAGCGGGAGCGGGAGCTGGAGGAGGAGGTGCGCGCCCGGTTGCTCACCTTGCCCAACTTGCCCTTGCCCAGCGTGCCGGTTGGCCAGGATGAGGCCGACAATGTGGAGGTGCGCCGCTGGGGGGATGCGCTAAAACCCACCCACCCCGTTCTTCCCCATGACGAGATTGCCGAGAAGCTGGGCCTCTTGGAGGTTGGCCGTGCCGTCAAGGTAGCCCAGAGCCGCTTTGTGGCTATGGTAGGGGCAGGGGCGGCTCTGGAGCGGGCCTTGATCGCCATGATGCTGGAGCGCCACATTGCCGCTGGCTACACCGAGGTGATCCCTCCCTTTTTGGTCAACAGCGCTGCTCTGGAGGGGACAGGGCAACTGCCCAAGTTTGCCGCTGAGAGCTTCCGCTGTGCCGACGACGACCTCTGGCTGATCCCGACGGCGGAAGTGCCCCTCACCAACCTGTACCGGGAGGAGGTGATCCCAGCCGAGCGCCTGCCGCTCTATTTCTGTGCCTACACACCTTGCTTTCGCCGCGAGGCCGGCAGCTATGGCCGGGACACCAAGGGCCTGATCCGGCTGCACCAGTTTCAAAAGGTGGAACTGGTCAAAGTTACCCACCCCACCCAGTCGGAGGCAGAACACGAAAAGCTGGTGCAAGATGCCGAGGCCATTTTGCAGATGCTGGAGCTGCCCTACCGGGTAGTGGAGCTGTGTACCGGCGATCTAGGTTTTTCAGCAGCCCGCTGCTTCGATCTGGAGGTGTGGTTCCCCTCCCAAAACCGCTACCGCGAGATCTCCAGTTGCTCCAACTGCTGGGATTTCCAGGCCCGCCGCGCTAACCTGCGCTACAAAGAAGCAGGGCAAAAGGGCACCCACTTCGTCCACACCTTGAACGGCTCCGGCTTAGCGGTGGGACGGGCTCTGGCCGCCCTGTTGGAAAATCACCAGCAGCCGGACGGCTCGATTCGCATCCCCCAGGCGCTGCGTCCTTTCCTCAGCTCCCGCTTCCTCTCGGAAGACGGCGCTCTCCGGACTGCTCCCTGAGCCATTCTGCCGCGGTGCTCCAGCAAGCCATAGCTGTGGAGAGTATGAGAGTATGTCAATCTAGATAGGGATCCCTACCCTGCCAGGGTTTATGTTGCCCAAGCATCGTCCCAAGCAACTCTCACTAGGCCCTCTGGAATCCGAGATCCTCGATATCCTTTGGGAGCTGGGCAGTGCCAGCACCCGCCAAATCCACGAGCGCATCTTGGCCGATCCCGACCGAGAGTTGGCCTATGCCTCTGTAACTACCGTTTTGCGGCGCCTAAGCCAGAAGGGCTGGGTGAGCTGTGAACGTCGCACCGATGCAGAAGGGCGGAGTCTGCCGATGTTGTGGCGGCCCCGTCTTTCTCGCCAGGAAGCTGCCAGCCTCAGGGCCTTTGCCCAGTTGCAGCAGTTTTTGGCGGTGGGCGACCCAGACACCGTGGCAGCCTTTGCCGATAGCCTGGATCAGGCCAGCGTGTCCCAGTTGCAGGCGATTGCCGAGCGGTTGCGGGCGGCCCGCGAGGCCAGGAGGGATCCCCAATGAGCCACTTGGGCATGTTGCTGTTGGGTTTGGCCCTGAGTTGGCTGTGGCGGGCCCAGGTGCGGCTGGATCGAGCTGGTTCCTGGGCCCAGCGCTGGCAGTGGGCCTGGATCCACTTCTTGCTGCCGCCGCTGTTTTTGCTAATGACTGCCCTTGCTTTGGCTTGGATGGGGCCGTGGGGACAAATGGCCGGGGCAGGAGGCTGGTTCTGCTACGGCTGTGCGCTGCTGTTGCTGGCGCTGGCTGCAGGCGTGGCCCTGCGCTGGGCTTGGGAGTACTGGCGCGTCTGCCGACGCGCCCGCCTGCGGGCTCTGGCCCAAGTCAATTTGTATGGCTCTTCGGCCTATGTCTTGAATTTGGAGATCCCTTTTGCTGCCCAAGTGGGGGTATGGAAGCCGCAATTGGTGGTCAGTCGCGGCCTGCTGGAGCAGTTGGATGAAGAACACCTGCGGGCGGTGCTGGCCCACGAAGAGGCCCACCGCCACTACGGCGATACCTTGTGGATGTTTGCGGTGGGCTGGCTGCGCCATCTCAGCGGCTGGCTGCCGAATACAGAGGTCCTCTGGCAGGAATTGCTCACCCTGCGGGAGCTGCGGGCAGATCGCTGGGCGGCCCAACGGGTGGATCCCTTGGTGCTGGGAGAGGCTCTGGTGCAGGTGGTGGGCTATGGCATGGCGCAGCAACCGGCAGCGGCTTGGGTTGGCTTTGCCCTAGAAATGGGATCCGGTGCGGGGGGACGGCTGCAAGAGCGCATCGATGCCCTATTGCAGCAAGAGGAGTCAGGCCCGGTCGCCTCCCACCTTTCCCTGCAGGGTTGGGCCTGGCTGGGGCTGGCTCTCCTGCCTCTGTTGGCCATCCCCTTTCACAACTGAGGTTGACGCCATTCCCCAGCTTGCCTTGGCGCGCCGGTGGGCAGCAGCTTTACAGCCGCTTGAACCATGGCCTGGACAGAGCCAAGAATTTCTTCCTCCGCGGGAGTTGCTTGATGGCCTTTTTTTTCCTACGATGGAAAATACTTCGATCCTCGGTAGCTCAGCGGTAGAGCGGTCGGCTGTTAACCGATTGGTCGCAAGTTCGAATCTTGCCCGAGGAGTTGGGCGGGGGGATGCAAGCTTGATGTTCTCCTCAGCCCGAGAGGACGGGGATTCTTTCTCGCTTGTCGCAAGCTAGGCGGACGGGCTGGCGCCGCTGCCACCTCGCCCCCTTTTTCCCACCCTATACGGGGGGATGAAAGGGAGGCCGGGGGCGCCATCACCCCGACTCCTGGGCGACGGCAGGGACATCGAAAGCGTGGGCAGTCGACTCCAGCCTGCAGGATGTCGAGATGGGGAGACTTATCTCCAGGACTAAAGTCCGGGGCTTGTGCCTCCCGACTTGCTGGTCACCCCTAGTTGGGGTTGGGATGCCGCTGCTGAAGGAACGCTTCGATTTATAATGCCCTCTGGCCGTTTCACCTATTCCGAGGGTAATTGCTGTGATCGACCTGTCGCGGATCCCTGCCCAACCAAAGCCAGGCCTACTTAACCTCCTGATTGAGATTCCGGGCGGGAGCAAGAACAAGTACGAGTTTGACAAAGACATGGGCGTAATGGCCCTAGACCGGGTGCTCTACTCTTCGGTGCAGTACCCCTACGACTACGGCTTTGTGCCCAATACGCTGGCAGGGGACGGGGATCCTTTGGATGGCCTGGTGATCATGGATCAGCCCACCTTTCCAGGGTGTGTGATTGCGGTGCGCCCGCTGGGCATGCTGCAGATGATCGATGCGGGGGAGCCGGATGAGAAGTTGTTGTGCGTGCCCGCTAAGGACCCTCGCTATGCTTCCGTAACCAGGCTGGAAGATATTGCCCAGCACCGCCTGGACGAGATTGCCGAGTTTTTCGCCACCTACAAGCGCCTGGAGAAGAAAGAAACCCAGATCTTGGGCTGGAAAGGCCTAGCCGAAACCGAGGCAGTGATCGCCAGCAGCATTGCCACCTACCAACAGTCCAAGTAGCTCCCCAACTTTTCTGGACTGAAGCTCCCAGTTGGCGCCAATCTGTTCTGGCTTGGATTCCTCGAGCTAGCTTAGGGTTGGACTCGATGGCTTCTGCTATGGCCGATACCCTTCAGCTTTGGCTTTACCACCTGGAACAATGGGCAACGCAACTTGTCCAAGGCCAACTGCAGCACCTTTCTCCGCTGAGCCTGCTGCTGGTGGGTCTGGCAGGTCTGGTCACCAGCCTTTCTCCCTGTATGCTCTCCCTGTTGCCGGTAACCATCGGCTACATCGGCGGCTACGCTCCCACTACCCCCGCCGCTGCCGGAGAAGTGCGCTGGCAGGTTTGGGTGCAATCGCTAGGCTTTGCGGCTGGCGTGGCTTTGACGCTCAGCGGGCTGGGCTTGGGAGCAGCTTTGCTAGGCCGGGTTTATGGACAAACCGCTGCCTTTGGATCCCTAGTGGCGGGAGGGATCGCCATCCTCATGGGCCTGAACCTGCTGGAAGTTGTCCCCTTGCGCTTCCCCGATTGGTTTAACCGGTTGGAGATCCCTGGCCAGTGGCCTGGGCTAGGCCGGTCGGTGTTGCTGGGATCCACCTTTGGCCTGGTAGCTTCTCCCTGCAGCACGCCGGTTTTGGTGGCCCTGCTCGGCTGGGTCTCCACCACAGGGCAGCCCTGGGTGGGGGGCGGGCTGCTGCTGGCCTATGCGCTGGGGCTGGTCTCGCCGCTGCTGTTGGCGGGGGTGTTCGCCGGCTCGATGAAGCAACTGTTGGCCCTGCGGCGCTGGTCGATCTGGTTTACCTATGCCAGTGGCGTGGTGTTGGTGGGCTTTGGCACCGTGACGATCCTCTCCGCTTGGGCCTAAGGGATCCCTGCTGCAAGCTAAGATGGGGCTGCCCTCCAGTTGGGGGGCAGTTCAGATCTTGAGCTGACAACTTCCCATGGTTATCCCCTCTCTGCCGCTGTCGCGGTGGCTTTCCCCCTTGCGTCGGTACTTTCGCCATGAGCTGCTGCCGCTGCTGGCGGATCTGCGTCTGGCCATCGGCCTTTTCTTGGCAATTGCCCTTTTGAGCGCGGTTGGCACGGTCATCGAGCAAGAGGAAACCGTGGCCTTCTATCAGGCCCACTACCCCGAGCATCCGGCCCTGTTTGGCTTTCTCACCTGGCGGCTGATCCTCAAGCTGGGGCTGGATCACGTCTATCGCACCTCTTGGTTTCTGGCCCTGTTGATCCTCTTTGGCAGCAGCCTGGCCGCCTGTTCTTTGACGCGCCAGTGGCCGATGCTCAAGGTGGCCCGTCGCTGGAGCTACCTCACCCGTCCCCACTCCTTCCAGCGGCTGCCCTTTTGGACCTATCTGCCCCAACGCTCCCTGCAGGGGCTGCCGCAGCGGCTGCGCCAGCGGGGCTATGCGGTGTTTCAGGACGGATCCCGACTTTACGCCCGCAAGGGTCTGATTGGGCGGTTTGGGCCTATCCTGGTGCACGTCAGCCTGCTGCTGATCCTGCTGGGGGCCATCTGGGGCAGCCTTGCCGGCTTCAAGGCCCAAGCGCTGATCCCCAGCGGCAGCGTCGCCGCCATTGAACAGGTAACCGGGGCAGGGGATCTGGCTCATCTACCCACCTGGCAAATTCGGGTCAACCGCTTCTGGATTGACTATGCTCCTGATGGCTGGGTGAAGCAGTTTTACTCAGATCTCTCGATTTTGGATGGGGGCCAGGAGGTCAAACGCCAGACCATTTCCGTCAACCATCCCCTCTCCTACCGGGGGGTGACCCTCTACCAGGCTGATTGGAGCATCGACAGCATCCGCATCCGCCTCAACAACAGCCCTCCCTTTCAAATCCCGGTGGTGCCGGTGCCCACCCAAGCGGGCAGCAAGCTCTGGGGCGCTTTTGTCCCCACCCGGCCAGACCTAAGCGAGGGCCTGACGCTGTTGTTGCCCGATTTGCAGGGGACGGCCCTGCTCTACGACACCCAAGGCCAGTGGATAGGATCCCTGCGCCAGGGCATGAGCCTGGCCCTGGACGAAGTTGCCCCCCAGCGCTTCCCCAACCGTCTTACCCTGCACCTAGACGAGGTTATCGGCGCCACCGGTCTGCAGATTAAATCCGACCCAGGGATCCCGCTGGTCTATCTCGGCTTTGGGCTGCTGATGCTGGGGGTGGCGATGAGCTATTTCAGCTACAGCCAAGTTTGGGCCCTGGAGACGGAAGCAGGGCTCTACCTGGGAGGCAAAACCAACCGCGCCCTGGTGAGCTTCGAGCGGGAGTTTGCCCGCCTGGTGGAGCAGCAACTGCTCTCCTCTCCCCCTTCGCCGGCAAAAGAACCCCCTCCTGCCGCTCGCGTCGGCGGGACGGAGTCCTTAGCCAACGGCTAGCCATGGCGGCTGTTTGACCGGCAACGCTGCCCAGGGTCATCTAGCTCCCCTCTCCCTGAGGGAGAGGGGCTGGGGGTGAGGGCGGAACTGCCCAAATCCGGCAGGCTGACCGCGAACAGGGTGCGGTTCTCGCCGCTTTCCACTTGCAGGATCCCTTGCAACAGCTCCACCGCCTTTTTCACCAGCGGCAGGCCCAAGCCGGTGCCCCCCTGGTGGGCGTAGTCCAGGTGCGGGATGCGGTGGAACTTCTCGAAGATGCGCGGCAGGTGCTCCGCTGGGATCTCGACACCGGTGTTGGTGACCTGCAAATGGAGACCCGACGAATCGACCGCCACTTCCAGATGAACCTGCTGGCCGGCAGGGGTGTACTTGGCGGCGTTGCCCAGCAACTCGCTCAAGATGCGGGTGAGCAGCCCCACATCGGTGTTGAACAAGATGGGTTCAGAGGGGGGGTAGGAGATAAAGGTGAGCTGGCGCTCTTGAAAGCGCAGGGCAAAGGGCGGCAACAGCTTTTCCAGCCACTCGCGCACCTCGAAGCGGGCGATCTCCAGACTGCGGCTGCCGGCCTCTAGCCGCTGCAAGTCCAGCAGGTCGTTGACCAAGTCCAGCTCTTTTTGCCACTCCTGTTTGAGGATGTTGAAATAGGGGATCTGCGCCTCGGAAAGGCCGCGCACCTCCAGCATTTTCAGGGCCATTTTCATGCTGGTCAGAGGCGTGCGCAGCTCGTGGGAGACCATGCTGAGAAACTCTTCTTTGAGCTCGTTGAGCTGCTGCAGTTGCTGGAGCTGAGCCTGGGTTTCCTGGTAGAGGCGGGCCTGGCGAATGGCGATGCTGCACTGGGTGGCCACCTGCTCGGCAAAGTGGATCTCGGCCTCGGTAAAGCCCTCCTGGGGCAGGCGAACTAACTTGAGAAAGCCCAGCAACGAGCCGGTGCCTGAGACAAGCTGCCCTTCTTGCTCTTCTACAACCAGGGGGCAGGCAAGCAGGGTACAGCGCCCCCGCAGCGGGTGATCCGTGCTGAGGTAGAGGGTCTGGCCTTGGCGGAGCTGGCGCAAAAGCACGGGATCCAAGGGCAGAGTGACCTTGCCCAGGGGGGGCAGGGATCCCGCCGCTTCGTAGGCCAGCGTGTAGGTCTGGGTTTCCGGATGGATGAGGGCCACACCGCAGGCGCCCAGTTGGAAAGCCTGGGTGAGCTCCCGCACCACGGTGGCCAAGATCTCCTGTTCGTCCAGGCTGGAGCGCACCTTGTCGCCAATCAGCCGCAGCAGTTGCTCGTATCTCACCCGCTGGGCCAGCTCGGCATTGCGCACCTCCACCTGGTAGCGCAGCTCGGCGTTGGCAGCTTGGAGTTGCTCAAACAGCTCCGCCTGTTGCAGCGCCAGCCCCAGTTGATCGGCAATTTGTCGCAAAAAATCCGGCATCCAGGGATCCCATTGTTTGGGGGCGCTGCACTGGTGGGCGATCAACAGCCCCCAGAGGCGGGCCGGCTCGCTGTCTTTGCCGTCAGGGCCAGCCGCCTGCAAAATGGGCACCACCAAGTTGGCCCGCACCCCCAAACCGGCCAGCAGCTCGCGGTGGCAGGGCTGGATGGGGGCGGTGTCGATATCTTCAATGGCCGAAATGCGGCCCTGCTGATAGGCCTGGTGCCACTGGCTAACAAAGCATTGATCTTCGATAACCAGGCCCCGCAGGCTCAACTCTGGCCGGCTGACCGATTGCATGGCGATCTCGCCCACCCAATTGGGGAAAAAGCGGTAGATCACCACCCGCTCCACATCCAACAAACGGCGGACTTCTTCTACGGCAAAACCCAGGATGGACTCCACCTGCAACGATTGCCGGATCCCTTGGGCGATGCGGTTGAGCAGCCGGGCTTGGTGGAGTTGCAGTTGAGCTTGCTCCTGGGCTCGCTTGCGCTCGGTAATATCGACAATGGAGGCAATGCCGTAGATTTGTTTGTCGGGAGTCTCCGCCACAAAAGACGAGAGGTCAACCCAGAGGATCTCGCCGCTTTTGCGGATGTAGCGTTTTTCCATGCGGTAGCCCCGGCGGCGGCCCGCTCGTATTTCTTCGACATAGATTGCCTCCTGCCGCAGATCCTCAGGGTGGGTGAGGTCGGCGTAATTCATGCTCAAGAGCTCGGCCTCGGTGTAGCCGGTGAGCTGGCAAAAGCTCTCGTTCACCTTGACGATCTGCCCCGCCGCATCCGTAACTGCCATGCCCACCGGGGCTTGCTCAAAGAGGTTTTGAAACAGATCTGGCTGATCGTGCAGCGAGTGCTGCCGTTTTTGTTGTGGGTTCTGCAACTCTTTTTCCTGGGTCAAATCCTGTACGCTGGCAATGCCGATTACCTTCCCCTGGGCATCCTGCCAGGGGGCATCCAAAATCCGCACCGGAAACCGCTCGCCGTTGCGACGCATAAAGGTCAGCTCCCAACCCTGCGGGGGCCGACCCTGAGCCAGCCCCTGGGCGAAGGCGGTGGCGATCTTCTCCATCTCCTCCGGGGGCCAATAGACAAAAGGGGGATCCTTAACGCCAGCGGATCCCGGTAGTCGCCGGCGGCCAAGGTTACAACAGGGGCGGTCATCGCCTCAGCCAGGGTGGATCCCTGCCAAGATCGGTCGCTGGCCACCCACCGCAACACAAAAGGATAGCTTGGTAGCCCCGTACTTGAGGACGGGGCGGAAAAGCCCTTGAGCAACTTTAGTTGCTTCTTTGTTATAGTTAGTACAGAGCTTCTCCAGGAAAACAACCTACTGCGGTGCAAAACCCGCGCGGCAATAACTAACCTGGAGGAACTTAAGTCCGAAGTAAGCAGAACTTTGAGGTTATGCCTCAAAGGACTGTCTAGGGGCGTCTTGACAGCGCCTTTGCGAGTCCATTTTGGGCTGCGTAAGAATCCCCTGGGTGGGAGTGTCAAATCCACAGCCGTCAAAATGTCCACCACTCGGCCTGCATCCACCACCAAGGCGTAGGGCCGGGAGCCATTCTTTTGCGCCAACAGGGAGAGAACCTCGGCAAGGGGGCTGTCGAACCCGACCAAGAGTGGCATCTGGCCAAAGCACTGTTCCAGGGATCCCGATGAAGAGCGCAAGTCTTGCACCATGTCGGTGTCAGGGGATAACCGAACCTTAAATTGCAGTCAGAAAAATTTGCAAACAGTATGGCAGAGGGAAACTTTAGCCAAGACCAGACAAAATACTTACTTACGGACTTACTTGCAGGCAGTTTTAGCTTTAGGCATTTGATAGCTTTAACCCAAGCTTAACTTTACAAGTTAGAGTACCACGTCGCGCAAAGAAGTTTCGAATTTTGATATAAATCTTTACATCTATCTGCTGTTTAATTTGCTGGTGCCGAGACTTGGGGAGCAAGTTAAGCTCTTAGCTCGCTGTTAACAGGAATTGTCGATCTAAGTTGCGGCTCTTCCGGTTTATCGAGGTTTTTCCTTCATCTAAAAAGGGGCAATCGCCATCCTGTTGCTCTGTTTTTTTCAAGTATCTTCGCGTCATCGAGTTGAGCTTGGGTTGGTTTCATTAGAGACAGATTTGACAGATTTTGAGCGGCTGCCAGATTACTTGAGTTCAGCCCGTGCTGCCGCGACCCCTCTCAGCCCTCCGCTCCCGGCGAGGGAACTTGGGAAGCTGGCTGCATTCTAAGCCTCATCAAGTACCCATCTGTGGCTGTGCTGCCCAGGTGAGGAGTTTGCCCCCTACACTGAAATTGGGCAAGTTGATCCCGATAGCTAGGGGATCAGATGTTGCCGGCGTTTTGGGCTTAGCTCTTCTCGATGGCTTTTTCTCCGCCGCTGACAGATTTTCTCTCCGGCCAGGCCGCTCCTATTCCCATCCAAACTCCCTCGACGGTTCCAGAATTGGCGCAGCTCCTAAAAGAGTGCCGCGAGCGGAAGGTGCTGCCGCTCGGGCAGGGGAGCAAGTGGGGATGGGCTCCTCGCTTGGAGGCTGTGGATCTCATCCTCAGTACCCGTGGGCTGCGCCGCTTGATCGACCATGCGGCTGCCGACCTAACGGCGACAGTGGAGGCCGGTATGACCCTAGCGGAGCTACAAGCCATCTTGGCAGAGCGGGGGCAATGGTGGCCGGTGGATTCCCTTTACCCTGACTGGGCCACAGTGGGGGGCATCGTCGCCACGGCCGATACGGGCTCGCTGCGCTGGCGTTACGGTGGGATCGGCGATTTGCTGCTGGGCATCACCTGGGTACGGGCCGATGGGGAGGTGGCCAAAGCGGGTGGGCGGGTGGTTAAGAATGTGGCCGGCTATAACTTGACGAGACTGTTCGCCGGATCCCTGGGCAGTTTGGGGATCCTGACGCAGGCGACCCTACGGCTCTATCCCCTGCCGGCAGCCCAAGCAACTTTGGTGGCTACAGGATCCCTGCCCGATTTGGAAGCCTTGGCTCGGCAGGTGCTGAGGGCGCCGGTCAGCCCGGTGGGGGTGGATCTCTGGCTGAAGGCAGAAGGGCCCCAGCTCTGCCTCCATTTCCACGGCTCCGAGCGGGTAATTGCCCAACAGATGACCCAGGTGCAACAGCTAGCTCCTGCAGGATTGAGCTGGCAAGAGGCAAGACCTGAAGCCCCGCCTCTGCCCTCCCGCCGTGCGGGGATGGTGTTGGCCAAGTTCGGCTGCTTGCCTAGCCAGAGCCTGGCTACTCTAGAGCAGTTTCAGTCTCTATTTCCCGACGCTCAGGTGCAACTGCATCGCGGCTGTGGATTGGGGCGAGCCTGGATCTCCCAGCCTGAGGTGGGATCCCTGCTACAGTTACAGCGCCACCTCAAGTCGGTGGGCGGGTTTCTCCTGCTGCTGGAGGCACCGGCAGCCCTGAAGACAGCTCTGGCCCACGATTTCGGCCCGACGGCGACCCTAATGCGCAAGCTGAAGCAGCAGTTTGATCCCGCCGCCATCTTCAGCCCCAGCTTGATATAGCTACTCCAAATCACGCCGAAACGTGACATTCTCTCCCGCTAGGCCCTGACGGGCTGTAGACGGGAGCTTCCGAGAATCACTTCCCGGAGTTGCTGCTTCAACGGACTGGTAAACCAGGATCCTCC
>NZ_JBSSEF010000014.1:0-53072 GCF_054061455.1 Thermostichus sp. OS-CIW-20 | reverse complement strand
TTTTACATACCTAGCCATACCAAGCAGCCATACTGAACATACTGGGCATTATTTTCAGTATAGTCCAGCATATCATTGACTAGAGTCATGCTCCCGCCAACGGCTATAGTTCTAGGTTGATCTCCAGCTCCCCTCTCCCTCTGGGAGAGGGGCCGGGGGTGAGGGTCAGCCAGGAGGGATCCCCGTGAAAAAAATGGCATGGTCCCAGTGCTGGGTCGGTCTCCTCGGCGGGGTGGTCGGGATCGCGGCACTTCCTGTTTTTGCCCAACTGGAGCTGGATGCCCAACTGGGCCGATCCCAGGTTGTTGCCCCCAGCAAAGATTGCCCCGCCTGCGATCTGACGGGAGCCGAGCTGCCGGGAGTGGATTTGAGCGGCGCCAACCTGAAAGAAGCCATCCTCAGGCAGGCCAACCTGCAAGCTGCCGACCTCTCTCAGGCGATCCTCAACTTGGCCGATTTGCGCGGCGCCAACTTGCGCGGCTCGGATCAGGGCGGGGCCTTTCTGTGGGAAGCCGATCTCAGCCAGACCAACCTGCAGCAGACCAATCTCACCGGCGCCAACCTGCAGGTGGCCAACCTCAGCGGCGCCGACTTGCGCGGGGCCGTCCTCGTCGGTGCCGACCTCACAGGAGCCAACCTGCGCCAGGCCGATCTGCGCGGGGCCGACCTGCGCGGCGCTTTTTTGGAAGCAGCCGATCTGACAGGCGCCCTCTACAACGCCCAAACCCAACTGGATCCCACCCTGAACCCCGGCGCCCGCGGCATGGTCTTTGTGAAAAACTAGCTCCCCTGTCTCTGAGGGAGAGGGGCTGGGGGTGAGGGCTAGCTTCCTCTTTTGGGCAGATTAAGCTTAGCCCTCTCATAGGCCGGGATCCCCTGCCATGAGTTCCCCTGTCCGGGTTCTGATTGCCGACGACCATCCCCTGTTTCGGCTGGGGCTAAAGTTTGCCCTGCAAGCGCAAGGATTTGAGGTGGTGGCCGAAGCCGAGACGGGATCCCAGGCCGTTGAGTACTGCCGCCGTTGCCCCGTCGAGGTGGCCCTTTTGGATGTGCGCATGCCGGATGGGGATGGGATCGCCGCCTGCCAGCACATCACAGAGCTGGGCCTGCCGGTGGTGGTGGTGATGATGACCACCTTTCAGGAGCCGGGTCTGATTGAGGCAGCCCGCCGCGCCGGGGCCAAAGGCTACCTTTCCAAAGAGACTGACCCGGCGGAATTGGCCCGCGTCATCCGTCAGATTTTGTCCAACCCCGAACGAGACTGGCTGCCTGCCCGACAGGAGCTGCCCAAGCTCACCCCCCGCGAGCTGTGTGTGCTGCAACTGATGAAAGAGGGCCTGGCCAACAAGCAGATTGCCCGCCGCCTGGGCCTGAGCATCGAAACCGTCAAAGAATACGCCAGCACCGCCTACCGCAAGCTGGATGCCAGCGACCGCGTCACCGCCCTGCTCAAGGCGCAACAACTGGGGATTTTGTGAAAGGATATTGAGGATTCTTAAGAATCTTGCAGAGAGGGGGCTGGCAGCTCCCCCCAGCGGTGGGGATGTCCGAAACTCCGGATCCCTTGCATACTGTTGCTATCTTGGCATCTGCCCAAGTGCCCCTTCTCACCTGCGTTATCTGAGATACGGCCATGTCTGCTCCTTCCCCACTGCTGCTCAAACTTGTCTTGCGCCTGCTCAGCTCCTTGAAGGTAGAGGTGAAGCGGCGCCAGATGCGAGAGCGCGGTTTCGTCCTGCCGGTCGCTATCTTGATCGTGCTGGTCTTGAGCTTGGTGACGGTGGGTCTGCTGACCCGCTCGACCCAGCGCAGCATCCAAACCCAGGTGGAACGGGCAGGGCAAACCGTCAGCCGGCAACTGAATGCCGCCATCGACCGGGCCAGGGCCAAGATCGAATATCTGGTACGGGATCCTCGCCTTCCCGCCGGTACCCCCACCGATGCGCAGCTTGTCGCAGCCTTGATTAATGACGGGGAGGAAGAACTAATCCCTAGGGATGAGAATAATCCCTACATCCTCCCCGATGAAACTCAGTTTGTGATCGGAAGCAACATTCAGCAAGTGCGGGCGCCGGCCTGGTGGTTTTTGGTGGACACCGACAACAACGGCGTCAACGACTCCGTAACTGCCTACACCATTCTCAACACCCGTCGGGCCGGCGGCAGGGACTTTGAGGACAGCCGGCTAACGGATACGGAGCGGGCGCGGCGCCTGATGATCCGCAGTGGCCCCCTGCAGGGCTCGGCCTTGGCTGGCTGCAACGATAACCCCCTTCAGCAGACGATCAACCCCAACGTGGGAGACTGGTTCCAGGTGGGCCCTGCGCTGTACAAGCCCTTTCAGGTGTACGCTGTAACTTTGCCCATTGAGGGGGCCGACTCCACCACCCGCGCCATCTCGGCCTTGCAGTTCCAGCAGGATCGGAAGCGGGATCTGCTCAACAAGTGGGGGATCTTTAGCCGCGGCGATGTAGAGTTCTTCTTCACCCCCGGCTACAACTGGAACGGCGCCATCTACGCCGGCGGCAGCCTCTTTTTCCGCTATGCCCCCAACAACTTGTTCCGGGCTTTCCTGATCAGCTCGCAGGAATCCTGCTTCTACATGCCTGCAGATAACTCGGAGATTACGGCCTTCGGGGAGCTGGTGGCAGGAGCCATTGGCTACCCCGGCCAGCAGGTGAGCGACTCTCTCAGTTTCGATGCCCACCCTGGCGTGGCGGGTGTGCCGCCCAACGAGCCGCCTCCTAAGCTAAACAACCTGAACTTTGACTCGGTGCAAAACGGGGTAGAGCCGGAAAGTGTGGCCCTGGATCCGCTGGAGCTGCACCTTTTTGGCCGCATCCGCCGCCGAGGGAATTACCAGCAAGACGCAGCGGGATGGGCGGCTTCTCCTCTCAACGCCAAGGGGCGGGAGAACCCCGGACGGATTAAGGCCGGTGGTTTTCAGTCCGGTTCCGACCAGGTCTGCCCTCCCTACGTGGACGATGTCTATCGGGCCGACAACCGCTTTGGGCCCAAGGCCAGCTACGAACGTCCACCCGTAACGCCCGACCCGCAGAACGGTTGCAACGTGCCCACTTTTGCGGAAAAGTATCGTCCTGCTAGGGCCGGTGATCCCATTCCTGCTAATGCCAGGAACAACCAGAATGAGTCTTTGACCGAGGACAACCCACCCCCAGGCGCCCTTTCCGAGGTGGGCTTGGATGGCTATTGGGAGCGGCGGGCCCGTGTGGAGGGCTTGCGGGTAATTGTTGGGCAGCGGCTAGAACTAACCCGCACCGATTCTTTGCCTTTGCCTTTGGTGCCGCCCGGGGATCCCAACGATCCCACCAGGCTGCAGGCCATTTTCATCAGCAACGAGGCGCGGCAACGCCTGACGCTGCGGGACAACCCGGCAGCGGTGCAGGCCACGGCTGTTTACCACTACAGCCACCAAGATGGGCGTTTCCCCATCGCCTGCCTGGCCACGGTGGCCCACCCCGGCACTCCCTGGAGCTTGCAGCGGGCCTCCACCTTCCCTGCCGGCAACCAGCAGAACCAACTGGGCATCAACTTCTTCACCGGCCAGGGCGCCAACGTCTGGGAGTATGATCCCGGGCCGATGCAAGAGCAGCTGCGGCCTGGCACGCCCTTGTGGACGGCGCTGACCAACCTCGCCAATTTTGCCGGCGATCCCGACGGGGCCTACCCACCTAGGCAAGAGCCGGGCCGCATCCACCCAGACCCCTTCATCACCGCCTTTGGCAACTTCTCCGAGCTGCGGCGGGTGATCGACACGGTTAACAGAGGCACGCGGGTCGATCAGCTCAGCCTGGCCGACCAGACCACGCTGCAGACGGCGGGCTGCATGTTGGGCATGCTGGCCGACAACATTTTGCGGATTGAGGCGGCTGCCAACGCCGGGGATCGAGCAGCTCAGATCCTTCGGGATGATATCCGAGCCAGTCGTAGGGGTGATCTGAATGCTCCTGAGCGCAACCGCTTCTACCTGCCGCTGCGCTACATCTTCCCCACCAGCGACTTTAACCAGGCGGATCCCATAGAGAGCGCGCGGCGAGGCGCCTACTCGTGGCTGCCGCCTGCCACCTACCGGGCGGTAACCGACACCGACCTTGAGCGAGTGGCTCTTCGGCCTCGCCCCACCATCGGCGACTGGCGTTTGCCCCACGCTGCTGCCACTTGCCCCAGCAGCACCCTACTCGGTGGCAGGCACCCCAACAGCAACCAGATGGAGCTGATCCAGGTCGGCGACCAGTGCCATCGCGTGCCCTTCAAAGATTCGGTGTTTTACGATGGCCGCGAGGCGATGGCGGTGCGGGCCCTCAACATCGACCTGGCCCTTTTGACCAACAACGTCAATGGCCAGGCCAACGGGCTGATCAACAGAGATACTTGGCTGCCTGCCGGCGTGCAAGAAGGCCGCGAGGGGGGCATTTTCTACGCCTTCCGGGAAGATGCGGTGCGGGAAGATGCCATCGCCCGCCCGCCCTTGACCAACTTCGGTAGCTATCAAACCGCCTGGCGAGATGCAAATGCTCGCGGCACTCTCCCCTTCATCATGAATGCCGGCCAGCCCGGTCGCAACCAACCGGTCGGCGATCCGCCTGTTTCCAACGAGGGGCTTAGCCCCAAGCCGGTGGACTACTACCCCGATCCGGATCGGCGGCCCTATGGCTTCCGGCTGCGCAACGGGGCAGTGTTGGCGCGGGGTGGGTTCAACCTCGATGAAGCCGTCTTCGGCCTTTCCTTCGTTTCCGACAACCCCGTCTACATCCAGGGGGACTTTAACCTGCACCAGACCCAGACGAGGAACGGGCAGCGGCTGGAGGAGTTCAAAACTCTCCTCAACTTCGGGGCAGATGGCCTCTACGGCAACTTCTACGGGCGGCTCCGGAAGGATGAAGACCGGCGCTTTGCCCGGGCAGCCCAGGATCTCTGGCGGCCCAGCGAGGTCTTGGGCGACTCGGTGAACATCCTCTCTGCCGATTTCTGCGATGGCAGCATTGATGATGCCTTTGTCCAGGATGGCACCCTCAACGGCGGCGGCAGCAGCTACGTGCCCGGTCAAGACTACGCCGGTGGACGGGCCTCAGCCCCTCGCCGCAACGACTATTACGGCTGCAGCGGGCCAAACCTAGGAGCCAACACCTCCTTCCTCAACCAGGCCCTGGTAATCCGCGGCAACAACTGGCCGGGCAACGGTGGCGTCCTGCGCTTCGACAACACAAATGGGGCCCAGAACCTGGGCGACAACACCAACCAGCCCGGCTGGCCGGACGTGTTTGCCCGCGACACCCTCTTTGCCCGCCGCAACAGCACCGATCCCAACTCCAATGAGGCCGACCGGACGGTGGGTCTGGGCGTGCCGGAGGTGCGGCAGTTGCGGGCGCCGGATCGGGAATATGCCAACTTTGGCGTGCGCATCTCGGCCCTGGGCAACCCGGTGCTGGATACCTCCCGTTGGGTGATGGTGGCTCCCCTCGGGCCTTGTCCGAATCCGGGCGGCGCCGGCCTGCTGGCCGAGTATTACAACGGCTGGCTCAGCAGCCCGCAGAACCAGTACGACCGCAACACAGGGTTTGCCGACCCCAATAATCCTCTAGGTCCTGTAGGTCTGCTCCAAACTGCCCAAAACCGCAACCTGCCCTACCTGCGGGCGGTGCGCTGGCCGGATCCGGTGTTCCCGGCGCAAGGAGTACCTGACGCCATTGGTCAGTACAACAATGGCTATACCACCAATGCGCCTACCTGTAATCCAAGTGGCACCAACAACGACCAACGCTGGGCCTGCGTGCGCAATGCTATCGATAACCCGACCAACCTAGCCCTCTTTGCCCGCAGCGGTAGCGGTTTCCCTGGGTGGGGCGGCTTCCGGTACTTTTTCGGCAGCAGCATATTGCTGAACTCCAACTCTCCCTTCAAGCGGCGGCTGTATGACAACTCTATGTGCGACGGGCCTTTGGCGGACATTCGGCAGCCCCTTTGCCGCTTGTCGGCGCCGGCTGGCACCCCAGATCGACGGGATCGCGGCGACTGGTTCTGGATGCCTAGTTGCGGAGAGCCAGATGGCAACAATGGCTTTACGGATCTGCTGACCGACGCAGATGATCTCAACTTCCCGGGTCACTTCAACTTCCTGCGCTCCTGCTGGCGGCGTAGAAGTGGGGGCGGGCCAAATGGCAACAACAACGGCAACGACTTCTTCGTGGTGCGCTGGGTAGGGGAGCTGTATCCCCGTTGGCCTGGCCTACAGAGCTACCGTCTCTTCAGCAACGATGGCGCGCGGCTGATCATTCGACGGCGGGACGGCTCCAGTGCCACTTTTGTCAACCATGGAGCCTCGAACGGAACTTCGCTCAGCCTAGGGCCCAATGCTGCGGGTGCCGAAGCCTGGCGGGATAGCGGCAGCAACGAGTTTGCCTTGAGATTGGAGCTGGAGTGCGCGGATCCCTCCCAGGACTCGCCCTACTTGATAGAAATTCAAACCTATGAAAACGCTGGCAACGCCCAGCTGCGCTTTGCCACCCGCGATGGCAGCGATCTAGAAGACTACGACCTGCGGTACCTGAAGCCGCTGCCGCCGGTCAACAAGCCATGCCAGCCGGATCCTCGGGTGGCTCCTGAGCCTAACCAGGCGCATTGCCCGACCTGCGAGCCCATCTGGGATCCCCCCTGCCCGACCGATATCTGTGAGCCTGTAACCATTACCCAAACAGCAAGCTTGCCTGCTATCTGCCCAGGCGAGCCACCACCACCTCGACAGGTTACCTGCCAACCTCCGAGGAACTGCACCTACACAGCCTGGACTCCTGCGTGCACGGTGGCCAACGGCGGCCTGCAGATAACTCAGAGCCGCACTGAGACCTGCACCTCGATTTGCGGGACCACCACTACTATAGAAACCCGGCCATTTCGTTGCCCGCAGACTTGCAACTACGGCGACTGGAGCTCCTGGTCGCCGGCCAGTTGCGACGAGGTCATCGACCAAATCGACTGCGGCACAAGCAAAACGTTTACCCAACGTCGGACGCGCAACCTCATCGCCAGTACCAGCAGCCCCACCTGTCAGCAAACTGAAACGCAGACGCAAAATCTCACCTGCCAAGGGCGGCCTTGCGGGTCGAGCACCTTTGCGCCCGATGCTCCCGGCAAGAGCCCCTTGGGCGAGTGGATGGCGGCCAAGCCCAACACGGTGGAGCTGCGCCCCGTGCGCGAGGTTCAGGCCGAGCCGGAGACGGAGACGATCAGCGTCCACGACGTGGCCCAGGCTGCCGATGAAGGCGTAACCATTGCCCTGGAGCCGCAGCTCTCGCTGGTGCTGGAGGTGAAGGCGGGCGTGCCCAAGCCGCCCAAGTGGCCCAGCCCTGCCGAAGCGCTGCAAGCGGCCTTCAATTGGATCTTCGGCGAGCCGGCCTACGCCGCCCGCAACGGCCTGAGGAGCAACGTGTTGCTCAGCGAGATCGCCAACCCCAGCAAAGAGCCGGGCATCCGCCCCGCTGAAAGTGTCGCTCAGCCGATTGCTGGCAAGCTGGCTCCAGGCACCGATGACTGGGCGCGGCTACTGCGGCGGAGGTTGCTCAAAGAGGATCAAAGCGTCCGCTGCGACTCTGAAGAAAAAGTTGGCCCCGACGGTGGCTTCTGGGTACCCGGCGTGTTCCGCCCCAACTTCAACGACCGCTTCAAGTACACCGCCTACACCGGGGCCAGCCGCCCCAGCACGTTGCGCACCATCGGAGGTGCTGATCCCACCTTTGAGGATCTCAACCGCGATGGCGCTTGGGATCCAGGCGAGCCGACGAACGTTTTGGATCGGGATCCGCTGTTTGGGTTTGATTTGGATCCCAACAAGCCAGGGCTAGAGATCCAGCCCCAGATGGCGCTCAACCCCTACGCCCGCGTCAACAAAAATGCTGCGGCGCAGGGTTACACCCCCGCATCCAAGTACGCGGACGGCTACTACATCGATCACAGGGGGAGTGAAAACATCCGCAACGGCCTGTGCTTCTACGTCAAGCCCAACGGCAGCACCATCCAGGTGCAAATTGACTTCAACGGTGGCGCAGGTGGCAGTAATAACGACTTGAAGTGGGTGGATGTGGAGCCGTTCACCCTGGACCTGAACGAGACTCCCACTGGCTTTGCCGGCAGCAACCCGGTGCTGGGGGTAATCCTGGATGAGGTGACCCGTCGGCCCATTCCCATTCCCGGCTTCCAAGAGCTGGCTTCAACCAATGTGAACCAGCGCCGCCGCAACGACGATGGCAGAAACAACCATCAACTGCAGCCAGCTAGGGAAACGCGGGTGAATGCCATTGCCATCAGCGGTACCCTGCCCTCGCGGCTAGACCAAACTGCCGGCGGCATGCACAACTTCCTGCGCCTCAACGAGCTGTGGAGAAATACCAACCTCTTCTTCAGCGGCTCGATGATCCAGCTCAACTACAGCACCTACGCCACCGGCCCCTTCCTACAGCACAGCTTCGAGCCGCCCAACTTGGTGCCGGATCCAACCTTTGTGCGCGGTTACGACTACTACTACCCACCCAACCGCCGCTTCGGCTATGACGTGGGCTTGCAAATTGCCCGCCGCCCCGGCCCTGTGTCGTCCCGCTTCCAATTCCCCTCCAACGCGCGCACCGAGTTCCTGCGCGAGCTGGATCCACAGGATCCGTATGTGCGGCGGCTGCGCTGCGCGCTTCAGAACCAGCCGGATGTGCCGTTGGATCCGTCTGCCCAGATTGGCGGCTGCAATGAGTTCAACTGATATCAACCCGTTCGGCCAGGGGTAGATTCAAGGTAGGGGCAAAGCAGGGAGGGATCTATGGACAAGGGACGGATTTGGCGGCAACCAGCAGCAGAGGGCTTTACCCTCATCGAGGTGTTGGCTTCGGTGATCATCGTGGCGCTGGCCATGGCTGCTCTTGCCCCTGCCCTTACCTTAGTTGCCTACCGGCGGGCCATGAGCGAGCGGGTGGAGCTGGCCAATCGCCTGGCCCAGGAGGAGGTGGATCGCATCCGCACCCTGGTGGATATCGAGCTGGCTGCTGCTCCAAGGGCTTTTCAGGATCCAGTTCGGTTGGCCCAACTGCCTATGGTAGGAGCCGACCCGCTGGCAGACACCCCACCCCCTGACGAAATGCCCGCCGATGCAAATGCCGGCAACTACATGCACAGAGACGAGTATTCTCTTCGCCTGGCCCAAGTTCAAGTGCCGGGGCGGAATCCGGAAGAGTACGTCATCCAAACCTTCCGCGACGAGGGGGCACCCTGCATCGACCGGCGCCAAAATGAGATCATCGCGGGAGTGCCCTGCAGCTTTCGCATGGGGGTGAGGGTTTACCACCGCTTTTCTTTCGACCCGCAGACTCGCCAAGCGCTGCCTGGATTGGGAACAGAGGTGGTTTCGGCCAACCAGAACTTGGCCAATGCCGATGTCTGGCTCTTTCCCATGGCCGCCTCGTTTGTAGAAGTCAACCCCGCCGCCAACTTGGGAGATGTTTGCCGGCAGATAGCCATCGCCAGAGGTGAGGATCCCGTCGAGAGGTGCCGGGCTTTCCCCCTGCCTACCAATCCTCCTCAAACCTGAGGTAGAGCCTGAGTTCCTTCCCGCAAACCTGTTGAAAGATGGGGGTGTTGCCCTATGGTTTTCAAGAGTTTTCGCCGCCGAGCCAGCAGAGGGTTTACCCTCATTGAGTTGTTGGTCTCGCTGCTGATTGCCTCCATCTTTCTCCTGGCCACAGGGATGATCGTCGTCGAGACGATGCGGCTGGATCGGGAGGAGACAGGGCGCACCCAGGTGCAGGCGGAGCTGACCCAAGCCATGGAATATATCCAGCAGGATCTGGCGGAGGCTCTCTACATTTACAACGACACTGAGCAGAACCCACAGCAATCTGATCGACTTGGGGACGGGATCCCGGATGTTATCCAGCGGCTTTACACCCCCGGCTGGATCCGCCAACCCGCGGGCGCTATCCCGGTTGTCGCCTTTTGGAAGCTGGAGCCGATCCCGCAGGGATGCTACGCGGGCAACCCCACCTTGCAACAGATTCGCGAAGGCCGTGCTAGATTGCCCAACCAACCACCTGATGGGTTCCCGCGCGACCAGAACGGCAGAAATGCGGATTGGGAAACGCTGCTCAGCCGCCGCGGCATCTACACCTTGGTGGTGTATTACCTACGCCGCAACTACAACAACGCCGGCAACCCAACGGGGGGCACTCCCTGGGAAGGCAACGCGCGGATCGACCGTTTTGAGTTGCAACCCTTCAACATTCAGGGTCAAAACAACTGCGCCGGGCGCAGCCCGTTCTTTGTTGAGGATCCCGATCCGTTCCGAGATGGTTTCCTTGCTTGGCCTTCCGAGCAAGCTCGAGCGCGCCAAATCCCCATTGCCGGCAGGACAGATGGCCCCCGCCTGATAACTCTGGTCTCCAACATCTTCAGCAGCCGGGAGGGAAGTCCGCAGGTGGCGCCCGCTTGCCCGCAGGGCTATGCCTTTGGCGGGGGCAAGCCCGATGGCGTCACCTTCTCGGGGTTGGGAAATAACCAAAACGACGTGGGCTTCTACGTCTGCGTGCGGCAAAGCCCCGGTGCCGACCGACCGCAGGATGTGATCATCAACATCACGGCAACCGCCATGGAGCGGGCCAACCCCGGCCTCTTCCGCCGCTACATCCAGGATGCCACCAGCGTCGATATCTCAGAGGTGTCGCGCTACTTGCTGCCAATGCAAACACGGGTTCTTGCCCGCGGTGTTATCAACCGTCCGCTCTCCTAGGGGGAATGTCCACCATGTTGGCCTTGGAGAAAAAGGCAATTGGCCGAGCTCAGCCTTTTCGATCCCGGGGCTTTACGCTGACAGAAGTCCTAGCGGTGGTGGTCATCATCGGCATCCTGGCCGTGCTGGCCGTTCCCTCTGGGATCAACATCTGGGCGCGGATCCAGCTTGAGGATGCGCAGAACAGGGTGGAGCGAGCCTTGCGCACCGCCCGCACCAACGCCAGAGCTTCTCTCCTGGGCCGAGCTTGGGTGGTGGGGGTGGACAATTCAGAGCTAAACGTGCCGACTCTGGTTATCCAGGATGAGGAGGGCCTCTGCGATGAACCTACCCCCTGTCAGCGGCTACGCCTGAACAATTTTGTAACTGTGGCTAACACCTTCAATGACGGAAGGGCAGTTTTTGAATCCGATGGCCGCGCCCGTCAACTGGGTCGCTTTGTGGTCAGCAGCACCTACTCTCAGGGCGAAAACCGCTGCGTGGTGGTGAGCACCTTGATAGGCACTATCCGCAAGGACAACAATCCGGAGTGTGGCAATGTAACCAGCGAGCCAGAGGAAAATGTAACCAGCGAGCCAGAGGAAGGATAGCTGGGGTAGGATGGTCAGGCCGTGGCTGAAAGGTTGCCAGGCTCCTGTCCTAAGCTGCCGTAGGTCATTGGCTATGCTTACCTCTTCCCCAACTCTTGAAGCTCCACAAAAAGCCTTCCCCTGGCAATCTCGTCAGCCGGCTCTGCTGGTGCTGGCCGATGGCACTTCCTTTGCCGGTTGGTCTTTTGGGGCGCCGGGCACGGCGGTGGGCGAGGTGGTGTTCAACACGGGCATGACCGGCTACCAGGAGGTGATCACCGATCCCAGCTACCGGGGGCAGATGGTTACCTTCACCTGTCCGGAGCTGGGAAACACCGGAGTCAATGAGCTGGATCAGGAATCGGCCCGGCCCCAGGTCGCGGGAGTGATTGCCCGCAACGTGTCGCGCCTAGCCAGCTCTTGGCGGGCCATGGGGACGCTGCCGGACTACCTCAAACAGCATGGAATCCCGGCCATTGCCGGGGTGGATACGCGGGCTTTGACGCGGCGGCTGCGCTCCCAGGGGGTGATGAATGGAGCTATTTCGACCGAGATCCTGGACCCGCAGGCGTTGCTGGAGCGGGTGCGCCAGGCCCCTTCCATGCAGGGGCTGAGCCTGGTGGCAGAGGTAACAACCCCTGAGCCCTACGAGTGGCTGGAGCCCACCCCCGCCGACTGGGACTATGGCCGCAGCCAAGGGATCCCGATTCCGGATCCCCCCTTGCGGGTGGTGGCGCTGGATTTTGGCATCAAGCGCAACATCTTGCGCCGCCTGGCCCGCTACGGCTGCCGGGTGATGGTGTTGCCGGCCCACGCCAGCCCCGAGGAGATTTTGAGTTACAACCCCGACGGGATCCTCCTCTCCAACGGGCCGGGGGATCCGGCGGCAGAGACGACGGCCATCCGCACCACCCAGGCGCTGCTGCAGAGCGGGAAGCCGATGTTCGGCATCTGCCTAGGCCACCAGATCCTCAGCCTGGCCCTGGGCGGATCCACCTACAAGCTCAAGTTCGGCCACCGCGGCCTCAACCACCCCTGTGGGCTGGAGAAGGAAGTGGAGATCACCAGCCAAAACCACGGCTTTGCGGTGGAGGCCGCTTCGCTCCCTGGGGATGGGGTGGCGATCAGCTACCTCAACCTCAATGACCGCACCGTGGCCGGGATCCGCCACCGCCAGTTGCCCCTCTTTTCGGTGCAGTACCACCCGGAAGCCAGCCCCGGCCCCCACGATGCCGACCACCTCTTTCGGGAGTTTGTCGAGCTGATGCTGCAAAACCGCTCGCGTTAGCCGCCCCTCACCCCCAGCCCCTCTCCCTGAGGGATTCCCTCACCCCCAGCCCCTCTCCCAAAGGGAGAGGGGAGCAGAGGCGTAGGGCGAGGGCGGCACGGGCTTCTTCTCGGTCGTCGAAGTGGATTTTCTCCCTGCCCAGGATCTGGTAGTCCTCGTGGCCTTTGCCGGCAATCACCACCGTATCGCCCGGCTGGGCCTCTAGGATGGCCAGGCGGATGGCTTGGCGCCGATCCACCTCCACCGCCCAGGGGGATCCAGGGATCCCGGCCAGGATATCCTGCAAGATCTGCTGTGGATCCTCGGTGCGGGGGTTATCCGAGGTCACCACCACCCGGTCGGCCCAGGTGGCGGCAATGCGGCCCATCTGTGGGCGTTTGCCCCGATCCCGATCCCCGCCACAGCCAAAGACGCAGATCAGCCGGCCTTGCACTTGCGGGCGCAGGGCCTTGAGCAAGTTCTCCAGCCCATCGGGGGTGTGGGCATAGTCCACGATTACCGTGATGTCCTGCCCCGGCAAGGTTACCCGCTCCATCCGCCCCGGCACCCCGGGAAAATGGGGCAGGGCCGCCTGGATGAGCTCAAGGGGGATCCCCAGGTGCAGTGCTACCCCTACTGCCGCCAGCAAGTTGGAAAGGTTGAAGGATCCCACCAGGGGCGCTGCCACGGCCAAGGTGCCCAGAGGGGTGTGCAGGGTGGCCTGCAGGCCGTTGGGGTGAACTTGAACGTCGCCGGGCCAGAGGGCAGGGATCCCTTCCAGGGGCTGCAGGGAATAGGCCCAGGGCTCCAGAGAGGCTGGGATGGTCTCAAGCAGCCGCCGTCCCCCCTCGTCGTCGGCGTTGACCACCGCCCGCCCCTGCAAGTACTCCGGCTGGAAGAGGGTGGCCTTGGCCTGCCAGTAGTTTTCCATGCTGCCGTGGAAATCCAGGTGATCCTGGGTGAGGTTGGTCCAGACGGCAGCGGCAAAGCTACACCCCCAGGCCCGATCCTGGGCCAAGGCATGGGAGCTGACCTCCATCACCGCCACCTCCGCCCCGGCTTCTTTGGCTTGTCTCAGGCTGCGCTGCAGCTCCAGCGGAAACAGGGTGGTGTGGGGGGCTACTTCACAGTGCCCAGGCCAGCGGTTGTAGAGGGTGCCCAGCAAAGCAGTGGGGCGACCGGCGGCCTGCAGCAGATGCTCGATGAGATGGGTGGTGGTGGTCTTGCCGTTGGTGCCGGTAACTCCCACCAGGGTAAGCTGGCGGGCGGGAAAGCCGTAGAAGGCCGCCGCCACCTGGGCCAGGGCCCTGTTGATGCCGCTGCGGGGCAAAACCAGAATGGGCTGACTGCCTCCTCCAGCCTCTCCGCTAACTTTCTCCCAAGCCTCCTGGGCAATAAGGGCCGCCACGGCTCCTCGGGTGAGCGCCTCGCGGACAAACTCGCCGCCGTCAACGCGGGATCCCGGCATGCCCAAGAAGAGATCCCCAGCCTGCACCTGGCGCGAATCGGCACACAGACCCCTGACCTGCACGCCCTCTAGGGATCCCTGAACCACCTGGGGTTGGATCCCGGCTTGGTTGAGCAATTGGCCTAGAGAAGGCTCCGCACCGCTAACGCCAACGATCCCGGCAGTCTCCATGTCACCTCTCACCCCAATGCTTTGCCGCCTACGGTATCCGCTCAGCCGGCTTCCTGGCCATAGATCCGCCAGATCTCTCCCCGAGAAAACCTAGGCCAGGGCCTCTTCCAGCTTCTGCTTGGCCCAGAGACGGGCGTAGAGCCCCTGGGGATCTGCCAGCAACTGGGCATGGGATCCCTGCTGCACGATGCGGCCCTTGTCCATGACCCAGATTTGATCCGCCTCCACCGCCACCGTGAGGCGATGGGTGATGAAGAGTACCGTCTTCTGAGCCGTGGCCTGGCGCAGGTGGCGGAGAATGGCCTGGGCCGTCTGGTTGTCCACGCTGGAGAGACAGTCATCCAGGATCAAAATCGGCGCATCCACCAGCAGAGCCCGCGCCAGGGCCACCCGCTGCCGCTGGCCGCCAGAAAGGGTGATGCCCCGCTCCCCCACCAGCGTGTCGTAGCCCTTGGGAAAGGTGAGGATCTCGGCGTGGATGTGGGCGGCCTTGGCGGCCCATTCCACCTCCCAGTCTTCGGCATCCGGCTTGCCGTAGCGGATGTTGTCCCGAACACTGGCGCTGAACAGAAAGCTCTCCTGGGGCACGTAGGCGATGGCCCGGCGCAGGGATCCCAGTTGGAGCTGGGTGATGTCCTGCCCATCCAAAAACAGTTGCCCCGGCTGGATCTCCAGCAGGCGGGGCAGGGCATTGGCCAGGGTGGATTTGCCCGCCCCAATCGGCCCCACCACCGCCACCAATTGGCCCGGCTCGACGCAAAAGTGCAGATCCTGCAGCGCCGGCGTTGCGGATCCTGTGTCGGCATAGGCAAAAGTCAGGCCCCTGGCCTCGATACGCCCCTGCACCTGTTCCAGAGGTAGGGGTAGAGCCTGGGGAGCATCGCGGATGGTGGGCTCTACCCGCAGCAGGGCGTCGATCCGCTCCAGGCTGACCTGGCCCCGCTGGTAGGCAGTGATGGTAAAGCCCAGCAGAGTGGTGGGAAACACCAGCCGTTCCACGTAGAGGGTGAGGGCAGAAAAATCCCCAATCGTCAGCGTCCCGGCGGCAATCTGGGGTCCGCCCACCGCCAGCAGCAGCAGCAGGCTCAGGCTGACCAAGGCCACCAGGGAAGGAAAAAGCAGGTTGCGGGTGAGGGCCAGGCGCAAATTGGCCTGCAGCAGCCGCTCGTTGCGGCGGCGAAACTCCCTCTGCTCGTGCTCTTCCTGGGCATACACCTTGATCAGGGCAATGCCGTTCATGTCCTCCTGGATGAGATCGCTTAGATCCGCCAGCTCCTGCTGCACCTGGAGCTGCTCCTGCTGCAGACGGGAGCTGCTCAACTTCACCAGCACCAGCATCACCGGAAACACCGATAGGGCCAGGGCGCTCAGACGCGGCTCAATGCCAAACATGGCCGGCAAGGTGGTGCCGTAGGCAAAGATTGTGTTGGTCGAGTTGAGCAGGGCAAAGCCCAACAGGCGGCGGACATTTTCCACATCGCTGGTGATGCGGGTGAGGATATCCCCAACCGTCTGCTGGGCAAAGTAGGAAGGCTGCAGCGTCAGCAAATGCTCGAAGATGGCCTGCTTGAGGCGGAACTCCACCTGCCGCCCCACGCCAAACATCCACACCCGCGAGGCAATGCGAATGCCCATCATCAGGCTGGAGACGATCAACACCGTCAGGGCGTAAAGTGCAATGCGCTGCGGCGACAGGGCGGCCAAGTTCTGGCTGAGATCATCAACGGCCAGCTTGACGTACCAGGGCAGGAACACCCCCAGGCCGTTTACCACCAGCAGGGATCCAATGCCCAGCGCCACCTGCCGGCGATAGGGGCGCAGATAATGGGCCAGTTGTCGGAGATGGGATCCCGCCACTCAGGTGCTCCTCAAGCCTTTTCCCACTCTAGCGCTGTGCCGGATCCCCCCGGTAGGGATCAGGCCAGAACTTGGGCCGGGGCCTGCTGCGCCAGCAGCTCCACCTGTTGCCGCGCCCAGGCATCCACTTCCAGAATGTCCTCCAGGCTGGGGGCAGGGATGACCTGGTGCCGCTCGCACACCTGCTCCAAAAGGCGAGGGATGTCCAAAAAGCGGATGCGCTCCTGTAGGAAGAGGGCCACCGCCGCTTCGTTGGCGGCATTCAACACTGCCGGCAGGGTTCCTCCTGCCTGTCCAGCAGCATAAGCCAGTTGTAGGCAAGGGTACTTGCGGTGATCCGGAGCCTTAAAAGTGAGGGATCCCAGCTTGACCAAATCGAGGGGATCCCAAGGGGTGGCTAAGCGCTCCGGCCAACTGAGGCCATAGAGGATGGGCAGGTGCATATCCGGCCAGCCCAACTGGGCCAGAACAGAAGTATCTGCCAGCTCGATCAAGGAGTGGACAATGCTCTGGGGGTGGATGAGGACCTCGATCCGGTTATAATCCAAACCAAACAGCCAGTGGGCCTCGATCACCTCCAGGCCCTTGTTCATTAGGGTAGCCGAGTCGATGGTGATTTTGCGCCCCATCACCCAATTGGGATGCTTGAGGGCATCGGCCAGGGTGACCTGATCCAATTTTTCGGCAGGCCAATCCCGAAAGGCCCCCCCCGAGGCAGTCAACAAGATTTTTCGCAGGGATCCCGCCGGCACCCCCTGTAAACACTGGAAAATGGCCGAATGCTCAGAGTCGACGGGGATCAGGTTCACCCCGTACTGCCGCACCAAGGGCAGCACCACCGGCCCCCCTGCCACCAGGGTTTCTTTGTTGGCCAGGGCAATGTCTTTGCCGGCACGGATGGCCGCCAGGGTTGGCAACAAACCGGCGCAGCCGACGATCCCCGTCACCACCCGCTGGGCCGCCGGGTGAGCCGCCACCTGACACAGCCCCTCCGTTCCCGCCACCAGCTCCGGCAGCGGCCGCATCCCGGTCAGCAGGGATCGCAGCTCCGGCAGCAGCTCCTCCCGCCCAATGGCCACAATCTGGGGCCGAAACCGCCGCACTTGCTCGGCCAAGAGAGTGACGTTGCTGTAGCTGGTCAAGCCGACAACCCGAAAGCGCTCCGGATACTGAGCCACCAAGTCCAGGGTTTGGGTGCCGATGGAGCCGGTGGAGCCGAGCAGGGTGATGGCTTGCATACTTCAAGGATCCCTTTGCACCTAGCTAAAGAGCGTAACACTCTTTCAGCGCAGACTCACCCTCCTACAGCCTGCCCAAAGGGCGAACGGCCCCGCTTCGCGTTTGAGGATCCCTGCCTTATACCGGCTGCAGGGGATAGTGAGGCCCTTTTTTCCCGACTGCAGAGCTTTCCTAACTCTTCATCGGTCGGCAGGGTATGCTTGGCTAGCATAGCCGGCTAGCCTTGCAGAATCTGACCATGCCTTATTCCTCCCGATTCCATCCCTTCTTTGGCCTAGCTCGCTCATGGTCTGTGCTCCTGGGGTTGGGTTTGGCTCTGAGCGTAAGTGCCTGTGGTGGTGGGGGTTCCAGTCGTCCCCTGCCGCCGCTTCCAGCCCCTCCTGCAGGGCGCATCGAGGGATCCCATTTCGACGATCTCAACGGCAATGGTCTGCGAGATCCAGGAGAGCCAGGGCTAGCAGGCATCACCACCTTTCTGGATTTGAACAGCAATGGACGCCTCGATCCAGGGGAACCCAGCACTGTCAGCGATGCCAACGGCAACTTTCGCTTCTCCAACTTGTCCCCCGGCACCTACCGGGTTACTGCCATCTTGCCGCCAGGGCGGGTGTTCACCACGCCGCGCTCAGGGTTGGGGCGGATTGTCGGCGGCAGGCCAGCTCAGCCGGGGGCCTTTCCCTGGATGGTGGCTTTGCTGAAGGCAGCTGAGCCGGATCCTTTTCAGGCGCAGTTTTGCGGGGGATCTCTAGTTGCCCCGGAGTGGGTGCTCACCGCTGCCCATTGTTTTTTCAACGATCAAGGCCAGCAGGATGTGAATGCACGCAACCTGGATCTGTTGTTGGGAACCACCCGTCTGCAATTGGGCGCTGGCCAGCGAATTCGGGCTGCGCAAATTGTTATCCACCCCAACTACGACCCCCTACGAGGGACAGAGGGGGGGAATGACATCGCCCTGGTGCGCCTCTCTCGGCCAGTGACTCTGCCTACCCTGCCGCTGGTGCAGCCCAACCAAACCAGCCTGACCGCCCCCGGCACGTTCGCCACCATCCTCGGCTGGGGAGCCACCTTCCCCCGCGCCCTTGACCAGGAACCCAGCGGCTTTGCTCTGGATCTGCAACAGGCCGAAGTTCCCATCGTCGCCAACGAGGTGTGCAACGCGCCCCAGTCCTACAACGGCACCATTTTAGACACCATGCTCTGTGCCGGCTTTCCCCAGGGGGGAGTGGATACTTGTCAGGCGGACAGCGGTGGGCCTTTGCTCGTGCCCAGCGGCGCTGGCTTTGCCCTAGCCGGGATCACCAGCTTTGGCCAAGGTTGCGCCCAGCCCAATTTCTACGGGGTGTACACGCGAGTGTCCAGCTTTGTGGGTTTTGTACAATCCGTAATCGGCAGCGCCCCCAGCCCAGCGCCAACGCCTTCTCCGCCGCCTTCCACCGGAACAACGGCCTCGTTTGTCGTGAATTTGAGAGAGGGTGAGGCGGTTTCGGGCCTCAACTTTGGCAGCCGCGCCCTGTAACCGTCAGCAGCAGGGCGGAGATGGTTTAGGATAGGGATCCCGATTGTGCTTTCGTTCTACTCATCGACGGAGGAGATAGCTTCTTTATGACTCAAGTGACGATTGGCGAAAACGAAGGGATCGAATCGGCGCTGCGCCGCTTCAAGCGCCAGGTCTCCAAGGCGGGCATTCTGCGGGATCTGCGCAACCATCGCCACTTTGAAACCAACCTGGAAAAGCGCAAGCGCAAAGCGGTAGCCATGCGGCGCAACCGCCGTAAGTCCATGGCCTAGGCAATTCTCAGTAGTCTGAACTTGGCTTGTGGCTATACAAGGTAGCCAAACCAGGGTTCGGCTTAGTTTTTCGGATCCCCAACGAGGCTAGCCTTCAGGGATCCGCTCAACACCTTAACTTCCAGCACCAGTTTCTCGCCGGCAAACCTCTTCGGCAAGGGAGGAAAGGGGGCGGAGCGCCGAATAGCGCTGAGCACGCCTGCATCCAGAAGGGAATCCGCCGAGGGGGTTTGCAGGTGCAACTTCCCCTAGGGTTCTTTTGAGCCAGGTGCCCTCTTGCCTGGCTGGCTCCTTCTCAGCAGGGGAAGCAGGAGAGTTTAGGTTCTTTGACACTCCCACCCAGGGGATTCTTACGCAGCTCAAAATGGACTCGCGAAGGCGCTTTCAACACGCCCCTAGACAGTTCTTTGAGGCATAACCTCAAAGTTCTGCTTACTTCGGACTTAAGTTCCTCCAGGTTAGTTATTGCCGGGCGGGTTTTGCACCGCAGTAGGTCGTTTTCCTGGAGAAGCTCTGTACTAGCTAAAAGAAGCAACTAAAGTTGCTCAAGGGCTTTTCCGCCCCGTACTAAAGTACGGGGCTACCAAGCTATCCTTTTGTGTAGGGGAGCAAGGCGCTATAGTAGAAGCCAAGTTGTGCAGACAGGTTTCGTGCTTCAGACTTCTCCTCCGCTCGGACGGATGGGCGCCTATCCCTTGGGGCAGGGCCGCTATCGCTTCTCGGTATGGGCGCCCTTAGTCGAACAAGTGGAGCTGAAGATAATCAGCCCTGTCCAACAGGTTATCCCTCTCAAGCAGGAGGAGCAGGGCTATTGGCAGGCGGAGGTGGAGGGGATCCCGCCGGGGCCGGTGGACTACCTCTACCGTCTGCACACCGCAGCGGGGGTGGTGGAGCGGCCAGATCCCGCTTCCCGCTGCCAGCCCTACGGCGTCCACGGCCCATCGCGGGTGGTGGATCCCCACTTCGACTGGCAGGATCAGGGCTGGCGGGGGATCCCGCTCTCCCAGTGGATCCTCTACGAGCTCCATGTAGGCACCTTTACCCCAGAGGGCACCTTTGCCGCCCTGATCCCTCGCCTGCCGCACCTGGTGGAGCTGGGGGTCAACGTGCTGGAGCTGATGCCGGTGGCCCAGTTTCCGGGGGAGCGCAACTGGGGCTATGACGGCGTCTATCCCTATGCCGTGCAGGCCAGCTATGGGGGAGCAGCGGGCCTGAAAGCACTGGTCAACGCCTGCCATCAGCAGGGCCTGGCGGTTGTTTTGGATGTGGTCTACAACCACCTGGGGCCGGAGGGGAACTACCTGCGGGACTTTGGCCCCTACTTCACCGACAAGTACCGCACTCCTTGGGGAGAGGCCCTCAACTTCGACGACCGCTCCTCCGACGGCGTGCGGGAGTTTTTCCTGCAAAATGCCGAGTACTGGCTAGAGGAGTTTCACCTGGACGGCCTGCGGCTGGACGCGGTGCACGCCATCTACGACTTCAGCGCCCACCCTTTTTTGCAAGAATTGGCGGAGCGGGTAGATGCCCTAGAAGCGCGCAGCGGCTGGCCTAGGGTTCTGGTAGCGGAAAGCGACCTCAACGATGTCCGCCTCATCACCCCCCGCGAGCAGGGGGGCTACGGGCTAGATGCCCAGTGGTGCGACGACTTCCATCACTCCGTTCACACCCTGCTGACCGGGGAAAAGACAGGCTACTACCAAGACTTTGGCCAATTGGAGCACCTAGCCAAGGCCTACCGCGAAAGCTACGTCTATTCCGGCCAGTACTCCCCCTACCGCGGCAGGCGCCACGGCAATTCCGCCATCGGCAGGCCGGGATCCCAGTTTGTAATCTGCATCCAAAACCACGACCAGGTGGGCAACCGCAGGCTGGGAGAGCGCCTCAGCCAGCTCACTTCTTTTGAAGGTCTCAAGTTGGCTGCCGCTGCTTTGCTGCTGGCCCCCATGCTGCCGCTGCTGTTTATGGGGGAAGAATACGGGGAGGTGGCGCCGTTTCTGTATTTTGTCAGCCACGGGGATCCCGACCTGGTAGAAGCGGTGCGCCAAGGACGCCGCCGCGAGTTCAGCGCCTTTGCCTGGCAGGGAGAGCCGCCGGATCCCCAAGCTGAAGAGACTTTCCTGCGCTCCAAGCTGAATTGGGAGTTGAAAAAGGCCGGTCACCACCAGGTTCTCTGGAAGTGGTACCAGACCCTGATCCAGCTGCGCAAAACCCAGCCGGCCCTCCAGCATCTGGAGCGGGACGGGGTGGAAGTGGAGCTCTTTTCCAACTCTGGCCTAGCTCTGCACCGCCGCCAGGGACCCCAGTCTTTGCTTGCCCTTTTCAATTTCAGCCCCGATCAGCCAGTCACCTATACCCAATGGCCCAGCGGCACCTGGGAGAAGCTTTTGGATAGCCACGAGGCCCAGTGGTTGGGAAAGGGATCCCAACTGCCGGCAGAAAGCCAAGGGGATCCGGTTGAGGTACTGGGTTATGGGGTGGGCCTCTATGGTGCTTTGCACCGCTAACGCAGATGGCTGCGGCCAGAAGGGAAATCTCGACCGCTCCAGACCTGGCAAACGGAAACGGTCTAGCCGATCTTCGCGCCGCGGAAATAGAGGGAGTCAGGCAAGGGCCTGCGGGCGAGGCTGGGATTTCGGGAAGGTTCGCTCACCGGTTGGCCGCGATAGGTCAGCTTGGGCTTGGCAGGGTTGCCCGTAGGAGCAGCCTCTGGTTGGGACTGCACGGGTACGCCCGGCGACAGTTGAGCCCACACTTCCGCGTGATCCTCAAACTGCACCACAATGCTAAGAAATCCCCTTTCAATGTCGGCGCGACAGGCAGATATCGCGTCTTGGGCGCGTTTGTACACTTGCCGACGGGCGTAGAAGTGATTCTGAAACTTGATTACCTCCACCGAACCCTGAGGAGTCGAAGCCCAGAAGCCACTCTCTGCATCGCTGTAGTCGAGAATAACCATGGCTAACTCCTACACTGACGAGTGGATGGATAAAGAATTCCCAACTCTTCCACTATGGATATCGAACGTCGTGAAACGTAATGGTGATCTTGAATCACATTGACAATGTTTCGATATCACTATGGAAGTAACTTGTAATCCCGACCGCAGCCGTAGCGCCAGGCCTCTCGCCGCCGTTTCCAGAAGTAGTCTTGTGGGTCCACTTCCAGGCGGTCGGCTAGCCTTTGCAAGAGCTCGTAGAGGCCAAGGGCGGCAAAGTGCCCCACCCAGTCCAGCAGCTCCGGCAGCCCCAGCCGAGGCAGGAGCGCGGCCACCAGTGCCGGATCCCGCCTCATCACGCCCCACAGCGCTTGGGCCAAGCCGCCCAACTGCACCACATCCTGCAAAAAGGGCTGCACCACCTGGGGGCCGGCGGCCATCATGGCCTCAAACACTCTGCTCAACAAGCGGTTAATGCTGTTGGGATCCCAGTTTTTCTCCGCCAAAGGGGGGATCATCGCCTTCTGAAACAGCCAGGTCACCGCCAAATTGGGCTGGTAGGGCTGCAGCAGGGCCAGGGCCGCCCGGTCGAGCTGCCGCTGCGCCAGGGCCTCGTGGATCCCCTGTTGCAGGCGATCCAGGTGGCGCAACATCGCCCCAAAGCCGCCAAAGCTCAAGGGCGACTGGCTGCCGCTGCTGTCTCCCACTGCCAAGAGGCGATCCCAGGGCAGTTGCAGCGGGCTGCGGCGGTAGGCGGGGAAAACGCCACCCAGCTTGCGCACCCAGCGGATCTGCGCCAGCTCAGCCCCCTGGTAGGCAGGGAGCAGCCGGCAGTAGTCCTGCCACAGCCTCTCCAGACTGGGTCGGCGGGGATCCCGGTCGCAGTAGGTAAACAAGTAGGTGGTGCGCCCATCGCGGGCGGGGAAAGCTTCCCAAAAGGGCTGGTAGCCGTTCTGGGCGGGGGTAAAGCTGTAGAACAGATCCCCAGTGGGTTGGTCGGGCAGCCCCTGGGCACAGGATCCCACCACCAGACAGACGCTGTCCGGCGGCTGCCCTTGGCGGGCCTGGGCCACGATGGGGGAGCGGTGCCCCATGGCATCCACCAGGAGTTGGGCGCTGAGCTGGCCGGCGGTGGTCTGAATGCGGATCCCATCGGGGTGGACCGTGGCGCTGAGAAACCCGGTCTGCTCCCGCACCTGGCCCCCCCAGTCTAGGAAATGCTGCTTGAGGAACTCCAGCAAGCCGACCGGATCCACGCCCACATTCAGCACCCCTTCCACCCACCAGGTGGGACCCTCCCCAAAGCCAATGCGCCCACTGGGGTAGTGGGTCACCTGGATTGCCTCCCACTCTGTCGGGGTGAGCAGCTCCAGTTCTAACAACACCTGCAGCTCCTGCCGCGAGGTGTTCCACTCCTGCTCCCGCCCCCGCAGGATCCCGCGCTCCAGCAGGATCACCCGCCAGCCTCGCCGGGCCAAAGCCGCCCCCAAGAGAATCCCCAGGGTGCCGCCGGCAATCACCACATCGGCATCCCGGCTGCCCAGGCGCTCAGAACAGCGGTGCACCACCGCCGGAGGCAACACCGTTGGCCCCTGCCGCAGGGATCCCCACCAGGCCTCCAAGGCAGGCAGAGCTTCAGGGGGGGAGATGAGTTCAGCCATGGTGATTTCCTCCAGGCTAGACTAGCCCGCGGCTGTGGAGGCGACGGTGGATTAAAACCAACGTATCCGCCTCACCCACGTTGCCCGGAAACAGCACCACCGGCAGGTTGGGAAAGCGGGGGTGATCCGCCGGCGTGAGCACCATGGAGATCCCTGGGTAGATCTGCCCCAGCAGCCGCACGGCCGGCAGATTGAGGCCAACGCTGAGGATGTTGTTGGAGGTAATGCCGCCCTTGCTGATGAGATAGCCGATCCCTTCCGGCAGCCCCTGCACAATGGCCATCAACAGGCGGGAAACTCTCTGCCCAAAGGCCAGCCGTGCCTCCGGGTTGGCGCCGTCAAACCCCACTTCTTCTCGGCTGGTGTAGACCACCGGCGTCAGGCCCTGCTCGTAGGCGCGCTGGACTTGGCTCAAGAGGGCCGGCAGCAGCTCCGCTTCCCTCCCCGCTTCCAACAGGCGCTTTACCTCCACCTCGATGCCCTGGATCCCTGGCTCCTGCAACAGCCGAGCCAACTGCTGGCTGGACTTTTGCACATGGGATCCCACGATCACCACCCCTGGCCGGTCGGAGCGGACAAACTGCCCCATCTCCTCTGGCGGAACCGGCTGCGGCGGCAACTGGGCCAGGGCCGTCAAGAGGCTGGCGGCGCTGCGAAACAAAAAGCGCTTCCCCTGCTCCAGAGCCGCCCAGACATCCTGGGCAAAACGATCCAGATCCGCCTGGGTTTCTCCATCCACCACACAGCAGACATTCCCCTCCAGCCTCAAAAGCCGCTCCAGACAGCCGGCGCGGATCTGCTCCAGGGTCAGTCGCACCACCTGCTCGGCCCGGATCCGCCCTTGGGTTTTCTCCTGCACATACTCAGGCAAATAGCTGTGGTGGTAGCCAAACACCGCATCGCGGGCAAACTCCGTCTCATGGACTGGCACCCAGCGGCCCTCCACCCGTAGATAATGGACACTGTTGCGGGTGATGCGTCCTCCTTCAAAAAAGGCCGGCACCAGAAAGTGGGCATCAAAAGGCCCCAGCTCCGCCGCCATCACATCCGTCTCCAAGGGATAGTGCCCGCGCAGCGTCGAGTCGGAGCGGCTGATAAAAAGGGCCCGCTCCCACCCCAGCTCTCCCATGGCCTGCTTCAGGGCCCGGCAGACCGACCGCGTCACCTCGGCAGCCTCCGCCGCTGGCAGGGATCGGGTGTTGGTGAGGATAAAGCGAATCGGCGAGCTATCCTGCAGCCCTAGCTTGAGTGTTTGCGGATCCCAGCGGGTGAGGAGCAGGCAACTGTGAACGGTTTGGGATCCGGTGGGATCATCGTCCAACACAACGATAGGGGGGAGAGCCATGAGACCGTCTCAATAGACAAAGCAACCCGAGAACTCCAGACAGACGAATCCCCCTCAAAGGGCAACCGCTATTTTCATCTTCCCCCAAGTTGGCCATCTTCCCTGCCCCTATTCCAGGCGAAGTTTGCCATGATTGAGATCAGCTGGCTCTGTTGAATCCAAAACGACTGCAGACATTTCCCCCCTGCCCACATCCATGGGAGAAAGCCATGGGGCAAGCTGAGCTGCAACTTCACATCAAACGGGTACAGCAGGATGTGCTGCGCATGGGGGCGCTGGTGGAAAAGTCGGTGGTCTTGGCCCAGCAGGCCCTGTTTGAACAGAACTTGGCCGCCGCCGAACAGGTGATCGCCCAAGACAAGCAAATTGACCGTTTTTATCGTCAAATCGAGAAAGACTGTATTAATTTGATTGCCTTGCGCTCCCCGGTGGCGCGGGATCTGCGCTGGATCAGTACCCTGATGCAACTGGTACGCGATTTGGAGCGGATTGGCGACTACGCCAAAGATTTGGCCGAAGTGGCCCTGCGCTTGGTCATGTACCCGCCGCCGCCGGAGCTGAGCCGCATTCGCCTGATGATGCAGCGCTGCCAGAAAATGCTCAGCCACAGCCTGGCCGCCCTGACGGAGTTGGATGCCGAGCTGGGCCGACAACTGAAGGGGGAAGACGACGCCGTTGATGAAGACTACACCAACCTTTACAATACGTTGGCGCAGCAGTCTGACATCAAGGGATCGATCGAGCCTATCCTGTTGATGTTGCTGGCGATCCGCTACCTAGAGCGTCTGGCCGACCACTGCACCAACATCGGTCAGCGAGTAGCCTTTATCGTCACCGGCCACCGCGACTAATCCAAGTGGCTGCGCCTGTCCCTTAATCGCGGCTCTCATTCCCCCTGGATACCCGCAATGGATTTCTCTCGGATTTTTCATCACTTTTTCTCTCAACCTGCCGAGCAATGGACCGATAAAGACGCGCTGCTTGCCCTCCTGCCAGCCTCAGACCCAGAAGCGCCGGAAATGCTCGAGATTGCCCTCGATGGTCTGGTACGGGCGGGGTTTCTCGAACGGACAGGGGATCCGCCCCGCTATCGGCGTAAGCCGGATGAATCCTTGGTGGTGGGGCGTTTGCGCTGTTCCAGCAAGGGCTTTTGCTTTGCCGTGCGGGATGAACCGGGGGCAGAGGATGTGTATATCCACGGCAGCAACCTTAGCGGCGCTTGGAACGGCGACCAAGTGATAGCCCGGATTACCAAAGAAGGCAATCGCCGCCGCAGCCCAGAGGGAGAGGTGGTGGCTGTAGTGGAGCGGGCCAACCCTACGCTGGTGGGCCGTCTCAAGCAGACGGAGGAAGGCTTTCGGGTAGTGCCCTTGGACGACCGGCTGCTGTTCGAGCTGGCCTTGACCGAGGGATCCCCTGCCGAGCTGGCGGAAGGTCGGGTGGCCTATGTGGAAGTGGAGCGCTACCCGCTGGGCAACTTGCCCCCCGTGGGCACGATTCGCAAGATCTTGGGCAATGGCCCGGAGGCGTCCATCGATGCGGATCTGGTCTGCTGCAAGTACGACCTGCCCCAGGAGTTTCCCCCGGCGGTGCTGGAGGCTGCGGCAACTCTGCCCAAAAAGCTGAGCCGCTCCGACCAAAAGAACCGTCGCGATCTGCGGGACTGGTTTTGCGTCACGCTGGAGCCGCTGGACTTGCAGCACCCCCACGGCCTCGAGCCCAACGTGGCCGTCTCCCTGCAGCGGCAAGAAGAGGGCCACTGGCTGCTGGGGGTGCACATTGCCGATGTAGCCCACTGGCTGGATCCGGATCACCCCCTGGAGCGGGAGGCGCAGCGGCGCACCGCCACGGTTTACCTGGATAGCGTGGTGCTGCCCCTTTTCCCGCCGGAAGTGCACAGCCGCCTGGCTCTGTTGCCGCAGCAGGAGCGTCTGGCCTACTCGCTGCTGCTGACTATTGACCCCGAAGGGGTGGTGCGCAACTTCGAGATCCACCCCAGCCTGGTGCAGTCGCGGGCCCACCTCTCCTACGGCCAGGTGCAGGCTCTCTTGGCCACCGCCGCGGATCTGGGCCCCGATGAGGAGGTGCCGGAGTTGATGGCCCTGCTGCAAAACCTGCTCCGTCTCAGCCAAGTCCTGCGAGTCAAGCGCCACCAGGCAGGCGGGTTCGATCTGCCCCTGTTGGATTTGCTCACCCCCTACTCTGCCGATGAAAGCGGCTATGGGCCCCTGCTGGTCAGCGATCGCCTCGGCGCCCACGCCCTGATGACCGAAATTCTGCTGCTGGCCAACCAAACCTTGGGCCACCATTTGCGCCAATTGGGGATCCCTTCGTTGGCCCGCGTGCAGAAGCCCCCCACCGCTGAGGCCCTGCAGAACTTTTTGCGTCTGGCCAACGCCATGAAGCTGGATCTGAACTTGCAGGATCCAGAAGCTGTGACGTTAGCCGATTGGCAGCGGATCTGTGCCCGCATCACCGCCCCCGATGTCTTGGCCGCAGGGACTAGCCCAGCCTTGGTGGCCCAGTTGTTGGCTACTCTGCCCCCCGTCGAGTATTGCCTGCAGCCGCTGCAGGAGCCGCTCGGCCATTTTGGCCTTGGCCTCAAAGAGCCCTACGCCTCTTTTACTGCCCCTTTGCGCCGCTATGCCGATTTGCTGAATTTGCGGGCTCTGCACCTAGCCTTGAGCAAAGGACGGGATCGCCGCAGCCCGCGCTCCAAAACCGTGGTGGATCTGCATGGCCCCGGCAGCTACGACCAAATTGATTGGCAGGTGCTGCCGCCAAAAGTGCATGAGGAGTGGCAGGCCTTTCTCCAAGCGCAACTGCCCAAAATCCAGGCGGGATATCAGCTCCATCAACAGGCAGAGCGGGAGCTGATGGGCTTGAAGCGGTGCGAGTTCATGCAAAAACACCTCGGGGAGACGTTCCCCGGCCTGATCGTCAGCGTCCAGAACTACGGCTTTTTTGTGCAGGTGGATCCCATCTTGGCGGAAGGCTTGGTGCGGGTCAGCACCCTGAAAAACGACTGGTACGAATACCGCAGCCGCCAGCAGGCCCTGGTAGGGCGCAAAAGCCGGCGCCAGTTCCGCCTGGGGGATCGGGTGGAGGTGCAGATTAAAAACGTAGACTACTACCGCCAACAAATTGACCTGGCGGTGATCGGCGAGGGACGGCCCTACGAAGAAGAGGAATAAGGCGGGGATCCGTCCATCAATCGCGGTAGGAGGGGACGGTTGTTGCGAACTCCGGCTTTGGCAAAATAGGCGATACCTGGATCGTAGGATGCCAGCAGCGCTTCCCCAAGTCGGCAGCAAGGGCTGAGAGCCCCTTGGCTGCCCCCTGCATTGTCTTCCTATACACTGTAAAAAAACTCCTGCCAAACCCCTATGCAGCCCACCAATCCCAACCAATTTACCGAGAAAGCCTGGAGCGCCATTGTCCAATCCCAAGATGTAGCCCGGCGGCACCAGCAGCAACAGTTGGAAACCGAGCATTTGCTGATCTCCCTTCTGGATCAAGAGGGGGGTCTCACCCAGACCATTTTGCAGCGGGCCGGCCTCGATCCGAGGCTGGTGCGGGATAGAGTGGAAAGCTTTATCAACCAGCAGCCCAAGCTGGCGCGGGTGGATCAGCTCTACCTAGGCCGCGGCCTGGAGACCACGCTGGATCGAGCCGAGGAGTTTCGCAAAGAGTATGGCGATGATTTTATCTCGGTAGAGCACTTGCTTTTGGGATCCCTGGACGACGAGCGGGTGGGCAAGCGCGTTCTAGCACCCCTGGGCTTGACGGTCGAGCGCCTCAAGCCCGTTATCCAACAGGTGCGAGGCAAACAGCGGGTTACCGACAAAAATCCCGAGTCCCGCTACGAGGCCCTGGAGCGCTATGGCCGCGACTTGACCAAGGCCGCCCGCGAAGGGAAGCTGGATCCGGTGATTGGGCGGGACGACGAGATCCGCCGCGTCATTCAGGTGCTCTCCCGCCGCACCAAAAACAACCCCGTCCTCATCGGCGAGCCGGGTGTGGGGAAAACCGCCATCGTCGAGGGCCTGGCCCAGCGCATCAACCGGGGAGACGTGCCGGAGTCGCTGAAAAACCGGCGGGTGATCGCCCTGGATATGGGATCCCTGATTGCTGGAGCCAAGTACCGCGGCGAATTTGAAGATCGCCTCAAGGCCGTGCTGAAGGAGGTTACCGAATCGGAGGGCCAGATCATCCTCTTCATTGACGAGCTGCACACGGTGGTAGGGGCAGGGGCCGCCGAGGGAGCCATGGATGCTGGCAACCTGCTCAAGCCCATGCTGGCCCGCGGTGAATTGCGCTGCATTGGCGCCACCACCCTGGATGAGTACCGCAAGTACATTGAAAAAGACGCCGCCCTGGAGCGCCGCTTCCAGCCGGTGTATGTGGATCAGCCCTCCGTGGAAGACACCATCTCCATCCTGCGCGGCCTCAAAGAGCGCTACGAGCTGCACCACGGGGTCAAAATCAGCGACTCGGCCCTGGTGGCAGCGGCAGTCCTCTCCAACCGCTACATCTCCGAGCGCTTCCTGCCCGACAAGGCCATCGACCTGGTGGACGAAGCGGCGGCCAAGCTGAAGATGGAGATCACCTCCAAGCCCGTCGAATTGGATGAAATCGACCGGCGCATCATGCAACTGCAGATGGAGGAGCTCTCCCTCAAGAAAGAAGACGACCCCGCCTCCAAAGAGCGCCTGGGCAAAATTGAGCAGGAGCTGGCCAACTTGATGGAGCGGCAGCGGGAGCTGAGCGCCCGTTGGCAGATGGAAAAAGAGGCCATCGAGCGGCTGCAAAACCTCAAGGCCGAGCGGGATGCCGTCAAGCTGCAGATTGAACAGGCAGAACAAAAATATGACCTCAACCGCGCTGCCGAGCTCAAATACGGCAAGCTGATGGAGCTGGAGCGCCAGATCCAAGAGCAGGAGGCCCACCTGGCCAAGCTGCAGGCCAACGGCGAGCCCTTGTTGCGGGAGCAGGTGACGCCCGAAGACATTGCCGAGATCGTCTCCCGCTGGACCGGGATCCCGGTCACTAGCCTAATGGAGTCGGAAAAGCAAAAGCTGCTGCGCCTAGAAGCCCACTTGCACCAGCGGGTGGTGGGCCAGGACGAGGCGGTAGCGGCGGTGGCAGCCGCCATCCGGCGGGCCCGGGCCGGCCTCAAGGATCCCAATCGGCCCATCGGCTCGTTCCTGTTCATGGGGCCCACCGGCGTCGGGAAGACCGAGCTGGCCCGCGCCCTGGCGGAGTTCCTCTTCGACACCTCCGAGGCCATGGTGCGCATCGACATGTCGGAGTACATGGAGAAGCACTCCGTCTCCCGCTTGATTGGGGCTCCGCCGGGCTATGTGGGCTACGAAGAAGGCGGGCAGCTCTCGGAAGCGGTGCGGCGGCGCCCCTACTCGGTGGTGCTCTTTGACGAGGTGGAAAAAGCCCACCCTGATGTCTTCAACATCCTGCTGCAGGTGCTGGACGACGGCCGCATCACCGACTCCCAAGGCAGGACGGTGGACTTCAAAAACACCATCATCATCATGACCAGCAACATTGGCAGCGAGCTCATCCTGGAAATTGGCGGCGACGAGAGCCGCTACGAGGAGATGAAAAGCCAGGTGCTGGCCATGCTGCGGCACCACTTCCGGCCGGAGTTCCTCAACCGGGTGGATGAACTGATCATCTTCCACGCTCTAACCAAAGAGCAAATCCGCCAGATCGTCAGCCTGCAGATGCGGCGGGTGGAGCAGTTGCTGGCGGATCAGCAAATTGAAATTGTCCTCACCGAAGAGGCCAAGGACTACCTGGCCGAGCTGGGCTACGACCCCGTGTTTGGCGCCCGCCCGCTGAAGCGGGTAATCCAGCGGGAGATCGAAAACCCCCTCGCCACCAAGCTGCTGGAAAACGAGTTCCTGCCCGGCGACCGCATCCTGGTGGAGGTGGCCAACGAGCGGCTGATCTTCCGCAAGATCGGCTCTCAGCCCCGCCAAGAGCCGCCTGCTGCTGTAGCCGTCAGCTAGGCCAGTTGGCTAGAGGCTGATCACCTGGTCAGGTGGGTTGTCTTGCAAGGCCGCGTAGAGGTCGGGGAAGCAGCCCACCTGCACCCCTTTGACCACGTTTTTGGGAACACAATGGCCCGGCTCCTTGCGCCCCTGGCCTTTTGAGTCGCACCACTTGGGTTCCCCTTCCGCCAGGTTGCGCTCCAGGGCGCACATGTCGCACATCATCAGCAAAATGTTCTGCGCTTCGGCAATCTTGGCCAGGCGCTCGCCGATGGGATCCCCCTGCCGCAAGACAAAGCAGTTGTCGTCGAAAAAGAACATGCCCACCACTTCCGCGCCGTGTACCCCTGCTTCTAGCTGGGGCAGGATCATCTGGCCCAGCTTGTAGGTGCCGCCGCGGGGGGTGATGAAGACGTAGGCAACTTTCATAGTCGCTCCTTAGGTGTTTTCCAACTTGATTATCATCGATTATCGCCTTCAAAGTAGCACGGCTTACTGAAAGGGCGTAAGACACTCCCCAAGCGTTCCTCGTCACTATCCTCACCCCCAGCCCCTCTCCCAGAGGGAGAGGGGAGTTAGAGCGGCGCGTTCGCGACAGTGTTGCGTGGCAATAACGACGTAACGAACCGTTTCACTGCTATTTGTATAAACTGAGATGGGATCCGGCGCTCTGCTCCTCTTGCTTAAGTAGGGAGAAGCCAAAGCAGCCCAGTGTTCAACCGCTATCTTGAAAGGTTTGAACAGGTGCAACCTCGAAGGGGATCCCCCTAGCGCCGAAAGGTCAGGGCCCTGCCGCGCACTGAGGGATCCACCTGGCCATTTTGGAAGGCGATCTGCCCGCCCACGATGGTGAGCAGCGGCCAGCCCACCAGCTCCCAGCCCTCAAACGGGCTCCAGCCGCATTTGGTGAGCAGCTCTTCCCGCCGCACCGGCTTGGGCGTGTGGCGATCCACCAGCACCAGGTCGGCGTCGTAGCCCACCTGCAGCCGTCCTTTGTTGGGGATCCCGTAGAGGCGGGCGGGCGCCTCGCACATCCACTGCACCACCTGGCGCAGGGTACAGCGGCCCTGCTGCGCGGCCGTCAGCATCAGGGGCAAGGCCGTCTCCACCCCAGGCATGCCAGAGGGGGAGTGGGGGTAGGGCTGGGCTTTTTCGGCCAGGGTGTGGGGGGCATGGTCGGTGGCGATGCAATCCAGGATGCCCTCGTGCAGCCCCTGCCAAAGCTGGGGGAGGGTAGCCGGATCCCGCAGCGGCGGGTTCATTTGGGCCAGGGATCCCAGGCGGGCGTAGTCGGCAGTGCTGAGCAACAGGTGTTGGGGGGTGACCTCGGCGCTGACCCAGGCGGGCTTGTGCCGGCGCAGCAGCTCCACTTCCAAGCCGGTGGAAAGGTGCAAAATGTGCAGGCGATGGCGATAGCGGGTGGCCAGGTCCAAAGCCCGCCGCGAGGCGATGAGCGCCGCTTCCTCGTCCTGGATTTGCGAGTGAACGGCTACGTCCGTGCGTCCGGCAAAGAGGGCCCGCCGAGCTTGAATCCGCGAGTGATCTTCAGCGTGGACAGCGATAACAAAATGGGGATCCGTCTCGGCAAAGATCTGCTCCAGCACCGCCTGGTCGTCCACCAGCAAGGGGCCGTGCATGGATCCCATGAAGATCTTGATGCCGCAAGCCCCCTGCACCGTCTGCAGCTCCTTCAAGTTATCGGCGGTAGCGCCGATGAAAAAGCCGTAATTGACCACACACTTGCTGGCGGCCCGGGCCAACTTGTCATCCAGCGTTGCCTGGTCGATCGTCAGCGGGTCAGTGTTGGGCATCTCCAAAAAGCTGGTTACCCCGCCGCGGGCACAGGCCCAGGATCCCGTCTGTAGGTCTTCTTTGTGCTCCCGGCCCGGCTCGCGAAAGTGAACCTGGGGGTCGATCACCCCCGGCATCAGGGTATGGCCCTTGGCCTCGATGACCCTAGCCACCCCTTCTGTGGAGAGATGTTGGCCAATCTGGGCAATCCGCCCCTCCTGCACCAGCACATCTCCCACCCAGGGATCCCCTTCCGGTACCACCAGCTCGGCATTGCGGATCAGCAGGCTACTGGCCAAAGCTCCGCTTCCCCTTTCACAGGCGCTTTCAAGATAACACCTGTCGAGCAGGTTAAGAACCGGCCAATCGATGGAACAGCTAGTCGGCAGCTCAAGCTCAAGTTGCCCGAGTCTTGTCTTCCTAGCGATAGAGGTTGCAAGAGCTGCGCAGGTCGTAGCCAGAGGCCAAAACCTCTTGCTGGCGATCCCCTAAGCCAAGGTCGCAGCGCAGGAGATCCCCACTAACAGTTGTATGTGTGTGAGACTCAGTCATCCAACGAACGCCGCTTGAGCTGGCAGTGGGAGGAACAACTTCAGGAAGACGATAGTTGGGGGCTTGCCAAGGATCTTGCAAATAGCGATCCCTGTGGATCCCGCCAAATTCAATATCGGCGTAGGCAGGAGGATAAACCATGAAGTCCATTCGGAAAACTTCTGAAGCACCGCCGATAGCTGCTAGAGCTGTCTGGGCTTCTGCAACTCTGGAACGGCGAATGTGGTTAAGAAAATTGGGAATGCTAATAGCAGAGAGAATGCCGACAATTACGATTACCGCCAGCAGCTTGATCAAGGTCATGACGTGCGGAGCTTTAGTTGCTCGACGGCAGAGCATTAGATAGGCTTTATGAAGAGAAAGTCAGCTCATAGCAGCGTCTGCTTCCCCTTTAGAGCGTCAGTATCCAAGTGCAAACGACTCGGGGGCCTTTCTCCCCTATGCAGCTTGATCTCAGATCTCAGGTTGCCCTTTACAGACCTAAAACTTTCCTCGCCTCGTCTAGCGGGACGGAGCCTTTAGGAGCACTCCTTGCCTGTTTCTCCCTTGCTTTGCCTAGAGACCTAACCGCAGTTGGCAGGAGGTGGCTATGCTGCTCAAGCATTCCTCCTATGATGTTTCCGCATAGTGAGGAGCAAAAAGTAACGCAAGCTACAAAAGTTCCAGGTCAATGTCTCTAGGCTGGGGCGTTGGAACTTGTGAGAACCGCGGCAAGGACAGCTAGATAAGCAGGCCTTAGGCCCAACACCCCTAGCTTCTTTCCCTACGGCCGCCTTGCCCACACCAAGCCAAGTAACAACAGAGGGGGAACATGGATAACGTACGCAGCCTTTGTCCCTACTGTGGGGTTGGTTGTGGCCTAGCTAGAAATTCTGGCCGACGGCACAAAAATTCGCGGCGATCGAGCTCATCCGTCCAGCCAGGGCATGGTTTGCGTTAAGGGTGCGACTCTCCTGGAAACCCTCGATTGCAATCGGGCTACGGTGCCTCTCTATCGCCCTAGCCTCAGCGAGGATTTCCAGCCGGTGAGCTGGGATCAAGCGCTGGATTTAATTGTCGAGCGCATTCGCCAGACCTCTCCCGAAAGGATTGCCATCTACGGCTCAGGGCAGTTGCTAACCGAAGATTACTACATTGCCCAAAAGCTACTTAAGGGGTGTCTAGGAAGCAATAACTTCGACAGCAATTCCCGCCTCTGCATGTCTTCTGCCGTAGAGGGCTACAGCCAGAGTCTCGGCTCGGACGGCCCCCCCTGTAGCTACACGGATCTCGATAGCTGCGAGCTGGCTTTTTTGATCGGCACCAATACCGCTGAATGCCACCCAATTCTGTTCAATCGCTTGCGCAAGCGCCACAAAAGCGACCCAAGCCTAAAGATTGTTGTGGTGGATCCCCGTCGTACGCAGACGGCTGAGGAGGCCGATTTGTATCTGAGGATTACTCCAGGTAGCGATATTGACTTGCTCAATGGCATTGCTCACCTACTCATTCAGTGGGGCGCCATCAACCATGACTTCATTGCCCAGCACACCGAAGGCTTTGAAGCCTATGCTGCCCTGGTTGCCGACTACACCCCTGAGCAAGTAGCCAGCCGCTGTGGCCTAGAAGTTGAGGAGGTACTTGCTGTTGCGCGACTGTGGCAGCAGTCGCAGAAAACGCTTTCCATGTGGTCGATGGGGCTTAACCAGTCCAGCGAAGGCACGGCCAAGGTGACCAGCCTCATCAATCTCCATTTGCTCACCGGCCAGATAGGGTTTGCAGGGGCAGGGCCCTTTTCGCTAACAGGTCAGCCCAATGCTATGGGCGGTCGAGAAGCGGGCGGCTTGGCACATCTATTGCCCGGCTACCGCAAGGTTACGAATCCAGAGGATCGGGCAGCAGTGGAGCAGCACTGGCAGCTTGGCCCAATTAACCCTGAACCTGGCCTTGATGCGCTGGGGATGATCCGTGCCCTCGAAGCCGATGCCCTCGATATTTTGTGGATTGCCGCCACCAATCCCCTGGTGAGCCTGCCTGATCTACGTCGGGTAGAAGCAGCTCTGGCGCGGTCGCCCTTTACGATTGTCCAAGACGCCTACTTCCCCACCGAAAGCACTGCCTATGCCCATCTGGTACTCCCTGCTGCCCAGTGGGGCGAAAAGACAGGCACCATGACCAATTCGGAGCGCCGCGTTACCCTCTGTCCAGCTTGGCGTAACCCTCCTGGTGAAGCGCGGGCTGATTGGGAAATTTGGGCGGAAGTAGGCCGCCGCCTGGGCTTTGCCAAGGCATTTGACTTTGCCGATAGCGCTGAGGTCTTTGCCGAATATGTGGGTCTAACTGCCGGGCGTCTCTGCGATCAATCTGGCCTCAGCCATGAGCTCCTGCGCCAGGGGCCTCAGCAATGGCCATATCCGCGCACAGGTTCAGTGGAGACCCGCAACCTCTATACCGATCGCGCCAGCGGGACGGAGTCCTTTCACCGTTTCCCAACGCCCACAGGTCGTGCCCGCTTTATCCCCAGCCATTCCCGCGGCCTTGCCGAGCCGCCCGACCCTGAATATCCCTACATCCTCACCACAGGACGTCTCTATGGCCATTGGCACACCCAAACCCGCACTGGACATGTCGCCAAAATCCGAGCAATGCACCCCCAACCCTTTCTCGAAATCCATCCCCGCGATGCCAGCAAGGTAGGGCTAACTGAGGGTGACTGGGTGAGGATTGAATCACGGCGCGGCAAGGCTACCCTGCCGGTTAAAATTACCTGCGCCATCAGCCCTGGCACAGTGTTCATGCCCATGCACTGGGGGGCATTGTGGGGCAATGATACAAGCTGTAACGCTCTCACCCACCCGGTTGCCTGCCCCAGCTCAAAGCAACCTGAACTCAAAGCCTGTGCCGTCAAGCTTAGTCGCATCGAGCGGCCACCAAAATGATCTTTAAGTTTGAGCAAGACTTTGCCGACAGCCTTCGCTGCATTCCCATGATCGTGCGCTTAAAGCTCGATCAGTGCGGCATCAAGCTCAAGTTACATCAGTGGCTGCGTTTTAGTTACCAGCAGCGCCAAAGTTTGGTTGACCTGCCAACGGATACTGCTGACAACCGAGCTGCCTACCGCGCCTACCTAATTCACCTTATCGAAAGTGTCTGCCAAGAGCAGGCCGCTGAGGTAACTGTTGATCCAAACCCTGCCTGGGAAGACGCTACCACCATCCCTGACTGCGTTCTTGAGCAGGCGGCAGCCAAGGGGGTCGTGCTGACTCTTGAGCTATGGCAAAAGCTGACCCCGTTGCAGCGCTTTGCCCTCATTAAGCTCAGTCGCCCTGGCCACGAAAACCGCAATTTCCTACCCGCCTTTCAGGAATTTTCCGCACCCCACACCTATGGTCACTGTCCAGGAAGCTGAAGCCATTATTAAAGACCACTGGCTGCCAGCCAAAACCGAGTCGATCCCGATTGCAAGCTGTGTGGGCCGGGTTTTGGCAGAGCCGATCTACGCCGATCGGGACTACCCGCCAATTAACCGGGTCCTGATGGACGGTATCGCCATCAACTATGCCGCTTATGCTGCTGGGCAGCGAAGCTTTGCTGTTGCAGGCATAGCCCCTGCGGGGACAAGCCCTGCCACCCTGCCCGATCCGCAGCAGTGCTTGGAAGTGATGACTGGCTGTGCCCTGCCGCTGGGTAGTGATCTCGTCATTCCCTACGAGCAAATTCGTATCGAGGGAGGAATTGCCACCATCATCCAGGAAGTCGAACGCAACAGGGGTGATTTTGTTCATCCCCAAGGTAGCGATTGTTCTGCAGGAGCGCTGGTTCTCCGCCCCGGCATTACCCTCAAGAGCATCCACGTCGGGATCTTGGCCTCCTTTGGCTACAGCCGCATCCAAGTTGAGAGGACTCCTCGCATCAAAGTTGTGGCAACTGGCAGCGAATTGATTCCCATTGAGCAAACCCCTGCACCCTACCAACTGCGGCGCTCCAACGCTGAGGCCCTCCGAGCGGCTCTTCTTGCCTACGGGTATACCGAGGTTGAGACCGATCACCTTCCGGACGATCCTGCTGCCATTGCCACCCACTACCAAGCCAATACCCCAAACTACGACCTCTTGATTTACTCTGGGGGTGTTTCAAGGGGAAAGTGTGACTACTTGCCGGCCATCTGGCAAAGCTGTGGTGTTACTGCCTACATCCACGGCGTGGCGCAAAAGCCAGGCAAGCCAATGTGGTTTGGCATCGACCATCAGGCCAATACTATAGTTTGGGGCCTCCCAGGCAACCCCATCTCAGCTCTTGTATGTTTGCATCGTTATCTCCTCAACCGTAACACTGACTCTGGGCACCTAAGTGAAGTCATTACCTTCAAACCCAATCTCACTCTTTTTGTGCCCGTTAAGATGAGCGCCAACCGAGTCTTTACACCGATTATGCCTAACAACTCCGGAGACTTCATCGCTCTAACAGACAGCGATGGCTTTGTAGAGTTACCCCCGGCTCAAACTATCCTCAGCCCCGAGCAAAGCATCCAATTCTATCCGTGGTACTAAGATGCAGCTAGTGGATCAATGGAATCGTCGCATTCGCAAGCTAAGGGTTTCTCTAACCGATCAATGCAACCTTCGCTGCCGCTACTGCATGCCTTTGCATCCAGAATTTCTGGATAAAAGTAGCTACTTAACTCCGCAGCAATACAAAGAAATTATTGGCGAGTTGCTGGACTATGGCATTGAAGAAGTTCGCATTACAGGTGGTGAGCCTCTGGTTCGGCAAGACTTTGATGAAGTCATTCAGGAACTTGCCAAGCTGAAGATCCCGTCCCTCAGCCTAACAACCAATGGCCTGCTGCTCCACCGCTACTGGGACGTTCTCAAGGCTGCCAACGTTCTCAACCTTAATGTTAGCCTCGATAGCCTACAGCCCTCCACCCAAGCTGCAATTGCCCGTCGCGACTGCCTGGCGGATATTCTCCGTAATATCCAGGAGGGTATTGCCCGGGGATTTAGCCTCAAAGTCAATACGGTTGTAATGCGGGGGATCAACGATTGCGAGCTATTTGATTTCGTTGAGTTTGCCCGCAAGACAGGCGTGACAGTTCGCTTTCTGGAGCTGATGCGGGTCGGCTATGCCAACTCTCTCTATGAAGAACACTACGTTTCAGCACAAGAGTGCATTGCCCGTCTGCAAGAAAGCTATACTCTAACCCCCCTTCCAGCGGCACCTGATTCGACAGCGTTTTACTTTACAATCGACGAGAATGTTAAAGTTGGATTTATTGCCTCTGAGTCTCAGCCCTTCTGCAGCAGCTGTTCCCGGTGGCGCTTGACAGCTGATGGTCGTCTCTTTGCCTGCCTATTTAGTGAGGAGGGTCTCTCGGTTCGAGACAAAACACCAGGCCAACGTCAGCAAATTTACCAGCAGCTTTTGGGGATGAAACCACTGCGCCGGGTTGAGCAGGTCTCACACCCAATGTACGGCTTAGGGGGCTAGCTCTATGGACAAAGCTGATCGCACATGGGCCCATCTTAATGCTCAAGGCCATCCGCATATGGTAGATATTAGCCACAAATCGGTGTCTTTGCGAACGGCCACAGCACGGGCAAGAGTTCAACTGCCACCTGCTCTCAGATCCTATGTTGTTGGCCAAGATATCCACCTGAAAAAAGGACCGGTATTTCAGACAGCAACCATTGCCGGTACAATGGCTGTTAAAAGAACTGACCAACTGATCCCCTTTTGTCATCAGATCCCTGTTGAAGACTGCACCTTTGATATCACAATTGATGATCACTTGCTTGTAACCATCCACTGCACTGTCAAGACCAGCGCTAAGACAGGGGTTGAAATGGAAGCTCTCTGTGGTGCGGCAACAGCAGCGCTGACAATCTATGACATGTGCAAGTCGGTGTCGCCCCATATCTGCATCCAGGAGATCCGCCTAGTAACTAAGTCCGGCGGCAAAAACGCCCTCCTGGAACGTCCCCTCTATGGCTTGGTGCTCACAGGGGGACGTAGCAAGCGCATGGGTCGCGATAAAGCGCTGCTGAACCCTTTTGGCAAACCCCACGCCGCCTATCTCTATGAACTGCTGCAGCCCTACTGCCAGCAGGTTTACTTGTCAGCGCGTGCCGGTCAGTGGTCGGGCACAGCTCTAGAGCTCTTGCCCACACTACCAGATCTAGTAGAAAGCGTTGGCCCGATCAGTGGCCTATTGACTGCCTTGAATACTCATCCTGAAGCTAACTGGTTGGTTGTTGCCTGTGATCTACTGAACCTTCGGTCAGAAACAATCCAAAAGCTGCTGGATCACTACCAAGCCGAAACAATCGCAACTTGCTATGTTAACCCCGAGCGCGGCTTCCCGGAAGCTCTTTGCGCCATCTATACTCCTCAAGCTGCAGCGGTACTAGAAAGGGCTTACGCGGAAGGGGTGTACTGCCCTGTGGAAATCCTCAGCAGGCAGCCCTGCACCCTAGTTACCCCCAACCATGAGGTCGAGCTCATGAACGTCAATACCGCCGAGGAGTATGCCACTTTCCAATCAGTTTGGGGTAGTTGCAGCCATGGTAACTCAATCTGTCCTAAGTAAGACCGTAACAATTCAATATGTAGCAGTGCTGCGGGAACAGGCTCAGCGGAGCAGCGAAGTGCTGCAAACCAGTGCAGCAAACTACCTAGAGCTCTATCAGCAGCTGCAAGCAAAGTATGGATTTTCGCTAGCAGCGGAGGACGTTAAGGTTGCTGTCAATCATGAGTTCTGTGACTTGACTAGGCCGATAGATGAAGGTGCCTTGGTAGTTTTCATTCCACCAGTTTGTGGGGGCTAAATGCTGCGTTTTCTAATTGTGGATAGCACCATCCAGCCAGCTGAACTCAGTCGTTTGCTCGTCAATAACACAGCGGGTGCCTTAGTAACCTTCGAGGGCTGGGTACGCAACCACAGCCAGGGCAAACCTGTTCTCAGCTTGGAGTACGAAGTCTACGAGATCCTTGCCCAGAAGGAGGGCGAGAAGATCCTCCGAGAAGCCCACGCCAAGTTTGGCCTCTGCGGTGCTGTTGCCTGTCACCGCCAGGGTCATCTTGCAATTGGTGATATTGCGGTTTGGGTTGGTGCTACAGCTGAACATCGCGGCGCCGCTTTTGCTGGAGCACGTTACATCATTGATGCAATCAAGGAGCGCTTGCCCATTTGGAAAAAAGAGTACTACTGGGGTGAGCCGCCGCGTTGGGTTTTGTGTCAGAAAGCAAAGCCTTTGTTCCAGCAATTCCATAAGAACGCTATTGCTCGGCAGCCTTGCGGCGATACCCCCTAGCCTCTCTGCTAGTATCAGTGAGGTACCTGACCTGGGGCTGTAGCTCAGCCTGGATAGAGCAAGCGCCTCCTAAGCGCTAGGTCGGCGGTTCAAATCCGCCCAGTCCCGCTAAAACCAGTGATAGGATAAAGTCTACTGTCGGTTCTGACGGGGATCAGCCGTCAGAGGCAACGGGGAAAGTGCAGTGAGAATCTGCCGCTGTCCCGCAGCTGTGAGCCGGTTTTGGACTTGGGATCCCTAGTTCGTTGTTGCAAGAGGCCTTGAGACGCAAGCCAGCCCCTCCAAAACTGAGCAAGTCAGAATGCCCGCCGGCGGTTTTTCCACAGTTCACCATATCTGCGAGGTACAGATATGCTCCCCATTTTGACGTTAGCCCGTTCCCGTCTCGAAGTTTTTTCATCGGCCTGCTTACGGATTTTCGACGCTCTCGGATCGTAGGCACTCAGTCAAAAGCGCGGACAAGAGAGCTGAGCAGTTAGCTCAGGGGCAGCTAGGAGGACGGTTGCTCGCTTTGGTTGCACAAAAGAGTCCTCTGGGCATCCCCCTGTGCAGAGTGGGCAAGCCGCCAGGGTGAAGGAACGCCTTGACAGCTCCGGCAGGTTTCCTGGCCTAGGGAAAACCTTCTGCCGGGATGCCACCGATAGGCATGTCGGCGGCCATCTCTTGCTGCCTAGGTTGGATGACAACTGGCGGCAACCTCAATTACCGAATTCGATTCAGGACAAGGTACCTTATGGCCATTGAAACTCAAACCCTAGGCTATGCCCGCATGGGCAAGCGCCGCGAGCTGAAGAAAGCCCTGGAGGCCTTTTGGGGCGGCACCCTGGAGGCGGAAGCCTTGTTGGCGACGCTGCAGGATCTGGAGAGTCAGGCCTGGCGAACCCAGCGACAGGCCAACCTCGACCACATTGCCGTAGGAGATCAAACCCTCTACGACCACGTTTTGGACTGGGCCACCTGGCTGGGGCTGATTCCCTCCCGGTTTCAGAGCTTATCAGGCCTGGAGCGCTACTTTGCCATGGCGCGGGGGCAGGAGGGGCTGCCGGCCTTGGAAATGACCAAGTGGTTTGACACCAACTACCACTACCTGGTGCCGGAAATTGAGGCCGACGCGATCCCTCAGGCCCATTTCGACGACTTCCTGGCCACGGTGCGACGGGCGCAAGGGATCCTAGGAAACCGCACCAGCCCCGTCCTCCTCAGTCCGGTTACCCTTCTTGCTCTAAGCCAGCGCTCTGGCGAGTTGCGGGGGGATCTGGAGAAGCTGCTTCCTCTCTACAGAGAACTCTTGCAGGAGCTGCAGCGCCTGGGGATCCGGGAAGTGCAAGTCCATGAGCCCATCTTGGTGACCAGCGAAGGCAAAAGTCTTCAGGAAGCGGTGGAGCAGACCTACCGCTGGCTTGCAAGCGTGGGGATCCCTCTCCACCTGGTTACCTACTTTGACGACTTGGGGGAGACTTACCCCTGGGCGGTGGAGCTTCCGGTAGCTGGCCTCAGCCTCGACTTCACCCGCGGCCACAACCTGGAACTGGTCAGAGCCCACGGCTTCCCCGCCGACAAGATCCTGGGGGCGGGGGTAGTGGACGGGCGCAACGTCTGGCAGATCCAGCCCAAAGCCGTTCTGGCCACTCTGCAAGAGCTGCAAGCCCTAGCCCCCAACCTGCGGGTGCAGCCTTCTTGCTCGCTCCAATTTGTGCCCCACGACGCTGCTCTGGAAACCCACCTGCCAGAGCCTTTGCGCAATGTTCTCAGCTTTGCCGAGCAGAAGCTGGCCGAGGTGGTTCTGCTGGCCCGCACCCTCAACGGCGAAGACACCGCCGCCCAGCAGCAGGAGCTGGAGCAGCAGTGGCAGGCCTTCCAGGACTTCAATCCCCCCAACTCTACAGTGCGCCAGGCCTTGGCCAACCTGACGGCGCAGGACTTCCAGCGCTCCCTTCCCTACGAGCAGCGTATAGGCCGGCAGGTCAAGCTGCCACCGCTGCCGACCACCACCATCGGCTCTTTTCCCCAAACCCCCGAAGTGCGGCAGTGGCGGGTCAAGTACAAAAAGGGCGAGATCTCCCAGGCCGAATACGAAGCTGCCATCGACGCCGAAATTGCCAAGTGCATCCGCATCCAAGAAGAAATTGGCCTGGATGTGCTGGTGCATGGTGAGTTCGAGCGCACCGACATGGTGGAATACTTCGCCCAACAACTGCAGGGCTTTGCCTTTACCGAGCACGGCTGGGTGCAGAGCTATGGCAGCCGCTGCGTGCGTCCCCCCATTCTCTACGGCGACGTGTCTCGCCCTCGCCCCATGACGGTGCGGGAGTTCAAGGTGGCCCAATCTCTGACTCAAAAGCCGGTCAAGGGGATGCTGACAGGGCCGGTAACCATGCTCAACTGGTCCTTCCCCCGCGTTGACGTTTCCCGTCGCGAGCAGGCCCTGCAAATTGCCCTGGCCCTGCGGGCAGAGGTGGCCGACTTGGAAGCTGCCGGAGCCGCGATGGTGCAGGTGGACGAGCCAGCGCTGCGAGAGGGGCTGCCCTTGAAAAAAGAGCGCTGGCCAGAATACTTAAGTTGGGCGGTGGAGGCCTTCCGCCTGACTACCGCTGGCGCCAAGCCCGAAACCCAGATCCACACCCACATGTGCTACTCGGAGTTCGGGGACATCATCGAGCACATCGAGCGTCTGGATGCCGACGTCCTCTCCATCGAAAACAGCCGCAGCAGCAACAAAACCTTGCTGCAGATTGCCCAAGCCGGCTATCGCCACCAGGTAGGCAACGGCGTTTACGACGTTCACAGCCCGGCGGTGCCCGACACCGAGCAGATTCTCCGGCAACTGCGCCTGGGAGTGGCCCACTTGCCGCTAGAGCAAACCTGGGTCAACCCCGACTGCGGCCTAAAAACCCGCCGCTGGGAGGAAGTGATCCCTGCCCTGAAAAACATGGTGGCAGCCACTCAGCGTCTAAGGGAGGAGCTCCAGGCCACCTAGCCCCCGGCAAGGTTGCTCAGGCCAGCGTCTCCTCCGCGGGCAACCGTGCGGCTACGACACTCCTAGGCCGCCTTGCGGCTGGCAAATAGGGCAAGATGAGAGTGGGGCTTTGCTCCGCTGGATCAACGGAGGCCAGAAGGGATCCCCGCTGTGTCTGTTGCCACCGCAGCAACAATCATCAATTGCCATCTCTAGCCATCTCAAGGTAGTTCTAATGAATCCAACACTCTGGGTTTTTTGGGGCCTAGTCCTGCTCCTAGCTATAGGATTGGGAGCCTACCTGTTGACCGCCCGCAAGTACCGCTCTCCTGAATCGGTAGCCCGCGCCTACGACGAATGGACGCGAGACGGGATCCTGGAGTTCTACTGGGGCGAGCATATTCACCTGGGCCACTACGGATCCCCGCCGCGGCGGAAGAACTTCATCCAGGCCAAGCACGACTTTGTCCACGAGATGGTGCGCTGGGGCGGGCTGGATCGGCTGCCGCCGGGGACGACGGTGTTGGATGTGGGCTGCGGCATTGGCGGTAGTTGTCGCATCTTGGCCCGCGACTATGGCTTTGTGGTGACCGGCATCACCATCAGCCCGCAGCAGGTGCAGCGGGCCCAGGAGCTCACCCCCCCCGATCTGCCCGTCCGGTTTCAGGTGGCCGACGCCCTCAACCTGCCCTTCCCCGACGCCAGCTTTGATGTGGTCTGGTCCATCGAGGCGGGGCCCCACATGCCGGACAAGGCTCGCTACGCCAGCGAGATGCTGCGGGTGCTCAAGCCAGGCGGCATCTTGGTGGTGGCGGACTGGAACCAGCGCGACGACCGTCAAAAGCCCCTCAACTTCTGGGAGCGGCTGGTGATGCGGCAGTTGTTGGATCAGTGGTCGCACCCCGCCTTTTCCAGCATCGAGGGGTTTGCCGAACAGTTGCAAGCCACGGGCCTGGTGGAAGGACAGGTGCAAACTGCCGACTGGACGCAAGAAACTCTTCCTTCTTGGCTGGATTCCATCTGGCAGGGGGTTGTCCGTCCCGAAGGGTTGCTGAAGTTTGGCTTGGTGGGCTTGATCAAGTCGCTGCGGGAGGTGCCCACTTTCTTGCTCATGCGCCTGGCCTTCGGCACTGGCCTCTGCCGCTTTGGCATGTTCCGAGCGGTGCGGGCCGCCACGCCGGCAAACTCCGCCCGCCCAGAAGTAGTTGCCCACAGCACTCAGCACTAGAAATGACAACCCTTGCTCCCACTCCGACTACCTTGGCAGCCGTTTACGACGTGATCATCGTCGGCGGCGGCATTGCGGGCTTGACCCTAGCTTGTGCCCTGCAGGGATCCGGCCTGCGCTTGGCCCTCATTGAGGCCCAGTCGGCTGAGGCAGTCAGGCAGCGCCCCTTGGCCTATGCCCTTTCGCCGTTGTCGATCCGCATCTTTCGGGCCATCGGGGTGTGGGAGGCGCTGGCTCCCCACATCACACCCTTTGCCCAGGTGATTCTGACCGACGCCGACGCTCCCCAGCGGGTGACGTTTAGGCCGGAGGATGTGGGGGAAACGGCAGTTTTCTACTGCGGCGAACATGCTCGGCTGCAGCAGGTGCTCCAGGAGCGGGTGGCTGCCGATCCCCAGATCACCTGCTACTACGAAGCCAGGGTGGAGAGCGTAACCTACGGGGAGGCTGCGGCTGAGGTAGAGCTGGAAACGACCCAAGGCCGCCGCCGGCTGGCCGCCTCCCTGGTGGTAGCCGCCGATGGCCTGCGCTCCCAAGTGCGCCAGCGGGCAGGGATCCCGAGCGACGGCTGGGACTACTGGCAGTCGTGTATCACCGCTCTGGTGGCCCCTGCCCAAGACCACCAAAACGTCGCCTACGAGCGCTTTTGGCCTGCCGGCCCCTTCGCCATCCTGCCCCTGCCCGGCAACCGCTGCCAGGTGGTCTGGATCCTGCCCCACGAGCAGGCCAAGGCCACGCTGGCCCTTTCCCAGGCCGACTTCTTGGCCGAGATGCAGCGCTACTACGGCGACCAGGGCGGCTACCTTACCTTGCTGAACCCGCCCCAAGTCTTCCCGGCCCGCCTGCGCCAGAGCCGCCGCTACTATCAGCACCGCCTGGCTTTGGTGGGGGACGCCGCTCACCACTGTCATCCCGTAGCTGGCCAAGGGCTGAACCTCGGCATCCGCGATGCCGCTGCCTTGGCCCAAGTGTTGCTGGACGCCTGGAGACGACAGGAGGATTTGGGAGAGGTCCAAGTCCTGCGGCGCTACGGTCGCCGTCGCCGCTGGGAAAACTGGGTGGTGTTGCTCTTTACGGATCTCCTCACCCGCACTTTCTCCAACTCCTACTGGCCCCTGGTGGTCTTGCGGCGCTTGGTTTTGATAGGGATGATACGCTTTCCGCCGCTGCGGCGCTTTTTGCTGCGCCTGATGACCGGGCTGTGGGGCAGCCCTCTCTACAGCCCCAGTTCCTCCTTGGCCTTCTGAGCTGCCCAAAGCACCTCCGCATCGGCGGCCTCTGACCAATCGGGATCGGCGATCTCGGCGTAGAACCTCTGGTCGTAGGAGCGGGTTTGCACCACCACCGGCATGGGCACGGCATGGCCGAGAACCAGGGCCTGCTGTTTGGAATCCAGCTTGGCCAGCACCGTTTTCAAGTTCTGGCTGCCGGCTACACCCGTGAACACAGCCTCGATATCTTGGTCATCGTTGAGAAGGGCCGTGATGCGGGTGCCCAACTGCGACATCACCTCGCGGTCGAGACTGGAAGGGCGCTGATCCACCACCAGCAGCGTCACAAAGTACTTGCGCATCTCGCGGGCGATGGTGCCGAAAATGGTCTGCTTGGCCGCCCGCGGATCCAGAAAGCGGTGCGCTTCCTCGATGGTGATGCACAGTTGCCGGGGCCGGTCGAGGGGATTTTTGGACTGCAAGTACCGCTCCGTCTGCTGCACATAGGCCTGGTGAATGCGGCGGGTGATGACGTTGGCCGCCAACATGTAGGAGAGCAGGTTGGACTGGGATCCGAACTCGATGACCACGTGAATGCCGCGGCTGAGGGCCTCCAGGATCTCGCCGATGTAGTTGTGGGGCAGGCTGTTGCGGATGTACTTGAGGTCGTCGAGACGGGTGAGCTTGCGCTGCAGGGCCAGGATCGAGGCCTTGTTGCCCATTTTTTGCTCGCAAAACTCCTGAATCTCGGCGTTGGAAAGGCTCAAAAGACGGCTGATCCAGTCGCGGCCAAACTCGTTGCGCAGGATAATGGCGTTTTCCAGACTGGCCTCGGAGAGGTTGAGCTCCTCTGCCAACAGCGCCAGATCCTCCACCTCGATCTGGTTGTAGGCAATAAACAGCTCGCGGGCATCCCGCACCCCTCGCCGCCGCGTGGAATCGGGATCCAAGGTATAGATTTGCACCTGGCCGGGGAAGAGCTGCCGCAGCCCCTTGACGGTGGTGGCCTGCCTATCCTCGCTGGCCGCCTCCCAGCCATACTCAGAGTGCATATCAAAAACCAGGTTTACCGCCGCCCGTTTGCGGATGATGCCCGCCAGGATCAGGCGGGCCAAAAAGGATTTGCCGGTACCGGACTTGCCGAAGATGCCGTTGCTGCGCTCCACCCAGCGATCCAGATCCAGACAAATGGGCACCGCCATGTCCAAGGGTTGGCCGATGGCGAAGTTGCGCCGAGTGGGGTCGTCTTCCCAGCCGAAGACGGTGCGAAAGTCCAGCTCCCGCGCCTCGTACACCTGGGAAAAGTGGGCCGGCACCGTTTTCACCGGCAACAGCTCCATCGCCTCGGCAGCAGGAGGGGCTGAGCCGCAGTCGTCTGGCCGCTTGGGATCGATGAGGGGATACAGCCTCTCTGCTTCCGTCTGCCGCGGCACCAGCATCAGCATGGGCGTGAGGGCGATAACCCCGTAGGTGCCGGTACCCGCCAGCACCTCCTGCAGCAGGGTCTCTTCCGGGCGGGGGGGATTGACCAAGATCTGCGGGTTGCTGGTTGCTAAGGTAACGTCGGTGAGCAGGCCGAAGAAGCGGTGGCGCTCCCCCTGGATCACCACAAACTTGCCCACCCGCAGGTCTTCTACCGAGACACCGGGGTTGAGGCGAGCTTCCAAGCCCCGACTCAGGGATCCCTGGATGACGGTGGCTAGCGGTTGGGGAGCGGTCATGGCGGTGAGACTAGTTGCCCGCCTGAGCGCGGGCGCTGCTGCGGGGGGCCCCATCTTGGACGATCCAAGTGCGGACGATCTCCACCTCCTCCGGCGTCCAAAAGCCCAGACGAGAGAGGGGCAGCCCGCGGGCCTGGAGGTAGGCGATCTCCGGGGATCCGCCGCGGGCCTGAGGGCGGTTGGGGTTGTTGGCGTTGAGGATGGTGGCGTGGCGGCGCGTCCAGCGGGGATCGATCAACTCGCTGTTGGGATCCCCTGGCTTGACGTAGGCCAGAACCGCCTCGTAGCTGTCCAGCAACTGGGTGCGCTGTCGCCCTGCCGGCTGGTGGCAGCCGACACAACTGGCCTCCAGCAACGGCTTGATGTCCCGCTCGTAGGTAAACTGCGGCTCGGTGCGAAAGCGCAGTTGCATGGTCTGCTCCAGCGGCAGCCCCTCCTGCGGCGCGATCGTGAGGGTGTAGTCGGTGCTAAAGCGCAAGGGATCCCGAGGTTTAAGCAACAACTCGTCTCCCTGCACGTCGAAAATGACCGCTGCCGGCGGCTCCAACTGAACCGCCAGCCGTTGTAGATTGGGATCCAGCGGCCGATCGAATTGCAGCCGTAGAACCCCGTCCACAAAAACATCCTGCTGCTCGGGGGCTGGCTGAGAGGAGACCCACTGCAGCGGCGCATTCGATTGCGACTCAACCTGCAGATGAGGCTGAACGGCCCAGAACACCACTGCCAACACCACCAGCCCCACCCAAATTCGCCAGCGTCGCCACCGACGGGCCAGGTTCTGTGCAGTTGGAGTGTACATTGCCGCCGCCCTCATGAACTTTAACTTTTGTCAGAATAACGAAGCCCTCTGCGCTTCAGCCATCAATTGATACCTATTGATACAGATGATACAGACAGATAGGGATCCTCAACGAATACGAGGATCCCTTGTCCGCCTAAAAACAGAGTGACGATGGAGGGAAAGAAGCATCTCGCTCTTCCCTAACCATCGAGGGCTTTACCCAAGCTGAAACGCTGTTATCAGCAGAGAGAACCTCGACAAGGCAGGCGACAGGAAATCAGTCGATGCGCTCTAGCTTGATGTTGTGGTGGCCCAACTTGATCTCGAACTGATCCCCCGGCTTGAGGCCCATCTTCTTGGTGTAGGCAGCTCCGATGAGGAGGTTGCCATTCTTGTGAACCGAAATCCGGTAAGTCGGAGCCCGACCGCGGGAACCGTTCTCATCACTAGCATCGAGATCCACACCGACTGCCTTCAGCAAGGCATTGTTGAACTGCATCAGATTCACTCGCTCCTGACCATTCTTGGTATAGGTGACGTAGCCACAGGCGCGAGCTTTTTCCTTGCGATCCGCATTTCCCATCGAAGTTACCTTGTCGAGGAGCTCTTGGCCAGTGAGTGGTTTTGGTTTACCGGTCGTAGTCATATCAAGATGGCTCAAGGACAACAGTTAGTGTAGCCAAAAACAAATAGCGATTGCAATAAGTTGCCTTCAACTCTTTCTTATTAGAGGAGACAAGTTCGGCAAGCGGAATGGGATCTGAAGAGGCGAGTGCGCAAAACAGCAGTAGCGAATTCCCCCTGCGGGACAGAACCTGTAGAGTCGAGGTCGGACTTGCGAAAGAGGGGTTCTCCCCAGGCAAGCCCTAGGCTCGCAAGTGCTGTTCTCGGCGGGATCGGCGGCCTGAGCCCTAGCACTTTGGGCGAGGGATTCCTGTTGTGTTGCTGGCAAAGGCAGGGAAACTGGAAACAGGGCTGTTTGAGTATTCGCTGATATGGATCCCTTTTGGTCGGGGCGGCGTCTGCTGGTTGGGGTGAGCGGGGGAATTGCTGCCTACAAAACTGCGGTTTTGGTGTCTGCTCTGGCCCAGCAGGGGGCAGAGGTGAGGGTGGTTTTGACGCAAGCTGCACAACAGTTTATCTCCCCGCTGACGTTTGCCACTGTGTCCCGTCAGCCGGCTTTTACAGATGCCGAGTTCTGGCAAGCTGCGCGGGGACGGCCGCTGCACATCGAGCTAGGGGAATGGGCCGAGGCTCTCCTGATTGCGCCGCTTTCGGCCAACACCTTGGGCAAGCTGGCCCAGGGGCTGGCGGACAATTTGCTCACCAACGTGGTTTTGGCCTCCCACTGTCCGGTGGCCTTGGCGCCGGCCATGAATACCCACATGTGGAAGGCTGAAGCAGTGGCCGAGAATTGGCAGCGGCTGCAACGGGATCCCCGCTTCTGGGCCTTGCCCACGGCCAGGGGCCGCCTGGCCTGCGATGCGGTGGGGGAAGGGCGCCTGCTGGAGCCAGAGGCGCTGCAGGAGTATGTGCGGGCTCTGCTCTGGACAGGGGGGCAAAAAGACTGGCAAGGGAAGCGGGTGTTGGTGACGGCAGGAGGCACCCGCGAGCCCATCGACGCGGTGCGCTTTATCGGCAACCCGGCCAGTGGGCGGATGGGGGTGGCGCTGGCGGTGGCCGCCGCCTGTCGGGGGGCCGAAGTCACGCTGGTGCATGGGCCGCTGGGGATCCCCTTTGATCCAGCACCCTTCGCCATTCGGGCCATCCCGGTGGAGACAGCAGCCCAACTGGAGCAGGTTTTGCGGGCGGAGTTTCCCCAGGTGGACGTGCTCTGGATGGCAGCGGCAGTGGGGGATGTGCGGCCCACGCAGACCTATGCGGGCAAGCTGGCCAAGGCCGAGCTGCCCCTGCTGCTGCCCTTGGAGCCTGTCCCCGATTTGGTGGCAGCCCTAGCCCGTCACCGACGTCCCGGCCAGCTTCTTATCGGCTTTGCTGCCCAGAGCGGGGATCCTCTCCCCCCGGCCAAGGAGAAGCTGCAGCAGAAAGGGCTGGACGCCATTGTGGCCAACCCCATCGACCAGCCGGAGAGCGGCTTTGGCAGCAGCCACAACCAAGGCTACTGGATCCCGCGGCAGGGCAACCCGGAACTGCTCCCGTTGGCCACCAAATCGATCCTGGCTCACCGGCTGCTGGATCTGGCCCTGCGCCTAGGCTGACTTGGATAGCCGGCCAAAATCAGGTACCTTTGAGGCTAAGCGCAGAGGGATCCGATGGCGATCATTGTCTTGAGAGCCTGGTATTTGGATTCGGTGTTGTCTGCCTCCCAAGTGCAACAGCGAGCCCCTGACTTGCGCCTAAGCCGTACCGGCCTCCTGAAAACGGCGATGCGAGCCGATTTCCTCGACGATGTGGAGCAGGTGAAGGCCTCTGTCTGGTGGCAGCGCTACTTGGAAGGGGAGCTGGTGGAGTTTTACATCGAGGGCAGCGGCGCCTACAGCATCTCCAACCTCGATTTAATCAGCCGCGAGATCTACTTCAATAAGCGGGCTGCCCTAAGCATCACGGAGCCGGCCATCTACTTCTGTGGCCAATCAGATTACCCCGACTCCAGCGCCACGCTGCACCAGGCGTTGCAGACGGTGGTGGAGGCCATTAACCGCCATCATCAGCCGGTTCTTCCGCTACAACTGCAGGGATCCCCAGAGACACCCCTCATCGACGCAGCGCTGATTCGCAAGCTCAAGCAGGCGTTGCTGGTGGTGGCCGATGTCACCCCTGTGCAGGTCAATGGCCGGGGGCGGCCTCTGCCCAGCCCACAGGTCTGTCTGGAGCTGGGCTATGCCCTGCAATCGAAGCGCCCCGAGCAACTGCTGCTGGTGCAACTGCCCCGCCACGGCATCGAGGGATCCTTTCCCTTTGAGGTGGAAGGCAGCAGCTTTTTGAAAATCGGCGATCCGCAGCACCTGGTGGATCAACTGGGAGCCGAGCTCCTCCGCCTGCTGCAGCGCCATCGAGTCATCTCCCTCTAATGGCAGTACCTACTCAAGCCTCCCTGGCAGCAGCTAGACTGCTTTGGAAGGCCGCTGCTGCCGCCGCCACACTTCTGAAACTATCTATCAGCCTCTATTCCCCGGAACTATGACTCTGGCCGATGCAAATTCTCTGGTTTCCTCAGTTCGCCCTGCAGCAGGCTGGCAGAGAGCGCTGAACGGCTTGATGTTCCTGCTGCTGCTGGGGGTTCCCCTCTCGTGGACAGGCCACTTGCAGGGCTGGGATCCCAATCTGGTCTTCCTTTGTGCGGCCTTGGCGGTGGTGGCCTTGGCGAAGTTTATGGGTCAAGCCACCGAGGAGATCGCTGCCTTGACCGGGCCGACGATCGGGGGACTGATCAACGCCACCTTTGGCAACGCCACCGAGCTAATCATTGGCCTGGTGGCGCTGCAGGCGGGACTGGTGGAGGTGGTGAAAGCCTCCATCACCGGCTCGATCATCAGCAACCTGCTGCTGGTGGCCGGGCTGGCCATGTTTTTGGGCGGCATTAAGTTTCGCGAGCAGAGCTTTCGGCCCGAAGTGGCGCGTATGAACGCCTCGGTAATGAACCTGGCGGTGGTGGCCCTGATCTTGCCCAGCGTGGTCACCTATGCCGACGCCAACTTGGGCGCGCTCTCCATCCAAGAGCTCTCTACAGCGGTGGCTTTGGTGCTGATCGGGGTTTATGGCCTTACCTTGCTGTTTTCCCTCAAAACCCACAGCTACCTTTACACCATTCACGAGGCAGAGGCGGCAGAACATGAAGCCGCTGCCCGTCTCGCCCCCAATCCGGTTTTGCAGGCAGAGGGATCCATTCCCCAAGTGTTGACGGCCCCGCCCGAGCGGGCCGGTTTGGGGTTTTGGCTGTTGGCCCTCTTGGGGTTGACGGTGTTGGTGGCGCTGGAGTCGGAACTGTTGGTGAGCACCCTGGAGCATACTCTGGAGCACTTGCACATTACCTCGCTGTTCATGGGGGTGATTTTGCTGCCGATCATCGGCAATGCGGCCGAACATGCGACGGCAATCACGGTGGCCATGAAAGACAAGATGGATCTCTCCTTCTCAGTATCTCTGGGCTCGACGATGCAAATTGCCCTGTTCGTGGCGCCTCTGTTGGTGCTGGCCGGGAACGTGCTGGGCCAGCCGATGAACTTTAACTTCGGCACAGTGGAGCTGGTGGCCATTGCCGTCTCGGTGTTGCTGGTCAACTCCGTCAGCAGCGACGGTCGCTCCAACTGGCTGGAGGGGCTGTTGCTCTTGGCCACCTATGCCATTCTCGGCATTGCTTTTTTCTTTTTGGAGTGAGGTTGTTCAAGTACTGATACATTTACGCTGAACACTGCTGAGCATTACTGCTCAGCGGTGAAGCGATAGCATTCTGTCCGTTTCCGTTGTCACTACGCGACGCTGACG